>JAHFUU010000540.1 GCA_023264915.1 Microthrixaceae bacterium
CGCCGTCACCATCGCCATCTGACACCTCGGGTTAGGTAATACACGCCGACACCCTAAACATGGCCCCTGACCAGCACCTACAGCACAGCCTCACGGGCTATCCAGGAAAGTCCCGCTAGAAGTCTAACGGGGCTGTGCCCCGGCCCCGACGAGCCATGTGATCGGGATGGGATCCGCGACCCCTCATCTCCTGGGGCGCCCAAAGGGCGCTCACACCTGGTTCCGTGCGAACGCCCGCTCGCTGTTCGCACGGGCAAGCCCGAAGATGAGCGTGGGATGGCGCGCTGTACCGCCCTGGCATCTTCGCGGTGCGCGCAATCCCATACGTCATGAGCCCGGCTCGGAGCCAGCAGCGTCGGCATCTTCGTTCCGGCCATCATCTGGGTCGTTGCCCCACTCGCGATCTGGCGCATCCAGACCGGCGCGGCAGCCGAGGTGGCATCGCAGGTGGCAGTGCGCGCGTCTGGGATCGTTGGGCACCAACTCATCGACCTCGATGCCGCCGATCCCCTCTGCCATGCCGTAGGCCATGCCGAGGTGCAGGCCGCAAACGGTGTCGGGGTCCGCCAGCACTGTCGTCTCGAACGGGCAAGTCCTGAGCGTTATGTCCACGCCCTCATCGGCGGGGCGAAGGGTCGGGTCGAATCCGTGTCGCGCCATCTCCTCGACCATGATCGCCGCCGGGTCGCCGTGTCCCTCCGCGCCGAGTCGCTGGCGCCTCCCAGCCCTGCGTCCCACCTCCACCGGTGAGTCCCCTGTCCTGACGATCTCAGACAGCCAGAGCGACAGCCGTTCATAGGGTCCCACCACCCCCCATCGGCTCTCGGCGCGAGGGTCAACCCGGAACACCAGCCGGGGCCTGCCCCGGCCACCCCCGCGAGCCTTCTCCTCGAGCACCAGCCCTGCCTCGACCAGCTTGGCAAGATGCTGGCGAATGGCATTGTGGTTGAGGTCGAACTCCGAGGTCAGCTCTGGGACGTCGACAGGACGAGCAGCATCGACCAGGTACCCGAACAGCTTGTAGCGGGTTGGATCGCCCAAGGCCCTGGCTTGTTGCTGCGTCGTCGCTGACATCTTGGTTACCGAGGTCTCGTCTTGTGCGCCACCGCTGCTGGGCGATCAGCCGCGAGAGAAGCACACCCGCCAGTCGCCCCCCTCGAGCTCATCGGCCTTGAACTCGAATCCCTGCTCGCCCAGGACACCCTCGAGTGGAACCGGCTCGAAGGGTGCCACGATGACCAGCACCTCATCTGGCCCCAGCTCGCCAACGGCATCCATGATCGTGTCGAAGGGCTCGTCGCCTCGCGCGATGATCGGGCGTGCATCGATGACACGAGCCTTGCTCGTGATGTCGATCGACCACTGCTCGGGCCCGGTCTCGACCGGGTTCCAGGTGAACTGCCCGGGTCGTGTGGCATCGAGCTGGTACCTGAGCGGCACCGGGTCGTGGTCGTTGACAAGTCGGAGCGTCTCGCCGGTCCCCAGCTCGTCGATCATCTCGAAGATCGTGCGGTGGCGCTCGGCGGGGATCAGTGGCCGCACGTCGAGGATGGTTCGGGGAGTCGCGTCTGCGTCCATGATGAGCCTCCATGCTCGGCAGCGAGAACCTGTCGTGCACAGGCGCTGGCGTGGGATGTCCAGGGGCATTATTCTAGCGCCAGCTAGAAAAAGCAAGGGCCGCTGCCTGGGCCGGGAGTCACCGATTGCGTCACCCGGGGTGGCCGCCTTCTGCCAGCCCTAGCATCTCCACAGCAACTCCCCTTCACAGAGCCCGAGCCAAGGGATGCCTGATGCCCGAGACGCCACGACCCCAGGACACCGGCGACGGCCCCGGCGGCGTCACGGGTCAGGTCACGGGTCAGGTCACGGGTCAGGTCGGCGAGATCCTCCCACCGGGCCCTGCACGAGCCTCCACCGAACGTGATCATAGAGGTTGCTCCCCTGGAGGCTCCCACGGAGGCGCCCAGGGTCCATCCTCAGGTCCTGCGGGCATACCTGCGAGTCCGCCAGAAGGGTCCCCCGAGGATTCCGCACAGGGGCCCACGCCCGGCCATCGTGGTGACGAGGTCCAGCAGGCACCGCGGGCCCGGCCGCCGTCCAGCCCGCTTGCCGGTCCAGGGGCGACGGTTCCGCGAGCGTCGGTCCCCCTGTCGTTCCTCGCCGCGGGTGGCATCGGCCTCATCGGCTTCGGGCTGGCAGTCTCCCTCGCCGCACCTCGGGCTGTTGAGGCGCCGAACCTCCCCGGGGTGGTTGCCGCTGTGCACGTCGGCGTCCTCGCGTTCTTGACCACGTCGGTCCTCGGGGCGCTGCACCAGTTCGCTCCTGTCGTGGGGGGTCGCCCCCTTCGGTCAGAGACCGTGGCACGGGTGACCATGGTGGCCATGGTCGTCGCCGCGTGGCTGTTGCCCACTGGCTTCGCTCACGGGCCCGAGGCCCTCATAGCCACCGGGGGTGTCATCGGTGCCACGGCTGTCTGCCTTGCGGCATGGAACCTCTCTGGACCTCTGGCGTCTCGTGACGGTGGCGTGCCAGTCGTCGGCCTGCGCATCTCGCTCTCCTACCTGGTGCTCACAGTCGCCTTCGGTGTCACCTACGCATTCGATCGGCAGGCCGGATGGTTCGCGCTCGCGCCCAACAGGGTGGTGGCACACGCGCATCTGGGCCTGCTCGGCTGGCTCGGCCTCACCTACATCGCGGTGGCAGA
>JAHFUU010000089.1 GCA_023264915.1 Microthrixaceae bacterium
GGGGGCTGCGCCCTCGAGGCATGACCTTCGGCCCCTGACCTCGGGTGCTCAAAGGTCGATCTGCGTGAAGCGCGAGTCAACCCCTGGCCGAGGCATGCTCGAAGATGCCAGGGACAGCGCAACGGGCCGTGGGGGCGCATCTTCGGGCTTGCCCGTGCGAACAGCGAGCGGGCCTTCGCACGGAACCAGGTGTGAGCGCCGACGGTGCCCCAACAGATGAGGGGCCGACGATTCGACCACATGACTCGTCAGGGCTGGGGCGAAGCCCCGTTAGCCTCGATCCTCGGGAGGGGTCGCCCAGAGAGCCGAGGATCGAGGTTAGGGATCGTTCACAGGCGGGCTGCGCGCTTGCGGATCACTCGAGGTGCAAGAACGCTCCCAGCGCTTTGCGGAGCATCTCGGGGTCGGCGCTGCCGCACGTCTCGCGCGCCGAGTGCATCGCAAGCATCGCGGCGCCGACGTCAACTGTCGAGACGCCCAGCCTCGCGGCTGCCAGGGGACCGATGGTGGACCCGCAGGCCATGTCTGACCTCATGACGAACTGCTGGAACGGCACCTCTGCGATCTCGCATGCCCGCTTGAACCTGGCCGAGGAGATGGCGTCTGTCGCATAGCGAAGGTTGCTGTTGGTATTGATCACCGGCCCGGCGTTCATCTGCACCAGGTGTGTGGGGTCGTGCCGCTCGGGGTAGTTGGGGTGGGTCGCGTGGGCACCGTCGGCTGACACGCACAGCGAACCCGCCAGTGCCCGATGCAGGGTCTCGCGGTCGCCGCCGACCGCCATGACGATTCGCTCCAGCGTGGAGGGCAGCAGGTTTCCGGCTGCACCGGACGGCGATTCAGAACCCACCTCCTCGTGATCGAACAGGCAGATCACGCACCGATGAGCGGGTGGGACTGCATCTGTGCCGACCGAGGTCAACGCCGCCGCCGCGGCCCAGCAGGAGATCAGGTTGTCCAGGCGGGGAGCGCTGATCAGCTCAGCACCGGGGCCGAGGAAGGTTGCCGGGGTCACATCGTCGACCATCGCGTCCCACGAGAGGACGTCGCTGGGGTCCCTGTCGAGCTCACGTGCGAGGAACCGCAAGAAGCCACCTTCGTCAATAGGGCCGATGCCCCAGATCGGCGACAGGTGCTGTTGCGGGTTGAGCGTCAATGCGTCATTGACACCCCGGTCCAGGTGGATCGCCAGGTGGGGGATCCTCAGCAGCGCCCGTCCAACCCTGAAGAGCGCCACATCCACGCCGTTGCCGCTCCTGAGCGCAACCCGGCCCGAGAGGCCAAGATCACGGTCGAGCCAAGAGCTCCTCAACGCACCGCCGTAGACCTCGATGCCGAGCTGGCGGAGGCCCGACCTACCGGTGTCGGGCTGAGGTTTGATCCGGAGGTTGGGGCTGTCTGTGTGTGCACCGATGATGCGGAACCCCGCGTCGGGCCGGGAGGGTGTAGCCGTCCACGCGATCAGCGAACCCCCCTTCGCCAGGTAGTGCCCGGCGCGTTCTGCCGGTGCCCACCGGTCGGCATCTGCGACCCGTTCGAACCCGGCTCGGTCGAGGCGCGCCGAGACGTTGGCGACGGCGTGGTAGGGCGACGGTGAAGCGTCGATGAAGGTGAGCAGGTCTGCCGCGTCCGTCACGTGCTCCAACCTAACCAGCTCTGGACGTGCCGGTGGCGGCGCCGACGGTCACCGGCACAGCGAGCGTTCAGCTTCGAAAGGATCCGCGGGCACCACCAGCCGGGTGCGTGCGGCGGATCCCGTGAAGTTGCGGACCCAGCGGCTGACAGTGAGCGGTTCCTCGACGGCAGACAGCATCTCGGCGAGGTCACCACATCCGAGCGCATGCCGAGCAGCCCGCAGCTCCTCGCTGTCAGAGCTCTGCGGTGCGGCGTAGCGGGCCAGGATCCAGACCGGAGGGAGGTTCTTCTCGTGGCCAGGACGGTCCCGGGCATTCCCAGGATGAGAGACGCGCGCTGCAAGCGGGTCAGAAAGCCCGTGGGGATCGACCACCGTCGTATCGAGGCCTGCGGCCACGCCGTAGACGCCGATGTTGCGATAGGCGAAATGCGTTCCGGTTCCCTGCGGAGACCGGACGCTCATTTGCCCATCGCCGGTGTCGATGACCAGGGAGTCACCACCGATCTCGTGGGCCTCACCGAGATCGCGCTGTGCGTCCCTCACCAAGAAGCTGCTGCCGAAGTCGGCGAGGGTCACCGGGTTCGCGTTCCCCGACGCGCGCACCCAGAACCCGCGCTCGTCTGCGATGCCCGCTGGGCCAACGTCTCGGGAGTAGTCCACAGATGCCGAACCGGCTCGAACCGCCCAAGACAGGAGACCGATGACGCAGCACGCGGTCACGGTGCGGCGCCAGCGCTGATGGGGGAGCGGTATGACCGCGATCGGCATGGCCAGAGCGAAGACGACCGGGAGCCAGAAGCGGCCGTGCATGAAGTCCCCGCCCAGCCTGGTGACATATGCGCCGTACAGCAAGGCCCCCAACACGGGAGCGGCGGAGACGACTCCCGGTCCGATGTCGGTTCGTGCCGCATCGGTTCCTGGGTCGACATCGAGACCTCCGGGCAACGGGCCGGTGGCCCTAGGATCGACCGTTCCTGGGTCGGGGGACCGGGACTGGATGGCCGGGCCTGGCCGGTCCCTGACGGCCACGAGCACGAGGCACAGCGCGGCCGGCAGGACCAACCAGTAAGGGCTCACGAAGTCGACCAGGTAGGCCCAGCCTTGTGCCCAGTTCGAGCTGGCAGCCGACTTGGCGATGGCGGTGTTCGGGACCACGGATCCGTAGTAACCCATGCGGAACACCTCATAGGTGAGTGGCATCGCCACAGCCCAGCCCCCCGAGATGGCGCGATCGCGCCAACCTCGCGCACAGGTGAGCCAGAGCGCCGCAAGGAAGACGATCGCGAACAGACCCAGATCCGGGCGGATGAGTGGGCCCAGTCCGATCCAGACAGCAAGCAACGGGGCCGCCCCGACACATGGCCGGCGCGCCAGGCCCCAGAAGGCGAGAGCGAGCCAGAACAGCTCGAAGCTTGTCTCCAGACCCGAGGTCGCGAACTCCCACATCGGGGGCAGGGCGGCGACGGCCAGGGCGCCGGCGGGGACGACCAGGCGCCGGCTGTCCCCCTGGCGCCTGCGGGCAAGAGATGCTGCACCGGTCTGTGCCAGCACCATCGCTGCGGCGGTGAGAGCCAAGCCAAGCACGACAGAGATCCATTCGACGGGCATCAACCATCCCAGCAGCACCCGACCCACAGCGAGGAGGGCGGTCCATGCGATGCCAGTTCCAGCCTCGACGCGCTCGCCCGCGTTGAAGACCGGACCATGGCCCGAGAGCAGGTTGTCCAGCGTGCGGAAGTAGATGAACGCGTCCTCGGTGACCCAGCGCCGAGACCAGGCCCCGATCTCCACCAACGCGACCGGTAGCGCATAGGCGAGCCCTTGCCCCAGCCGGCGCCGGTTGCTCGGGCGGGGCGGATCTCCCGGCCCCGGCCCGGGGCCGCCGCCTGGCCTGGTGCCCGATTCAGCGCCTCCGACCGGTGAGGGGTCATCGAGGGCGGAGTGGGTCATGTGCAGTGATCAGTGTCGGGTCGTCGGCGTCGCAAGCGGAGCACAAGGTTGACAGATGACCCGCGGCTGGGAGGGGGGTCGCGATGCCGGTGCCAGAACCATGGTGTCGCCCCGGCGGTTGCGACGCCAGGCGGGCCCGAGTGGGTGCCCCGGCCCTGAAGCGACTAGCCCTGGTCAGCCAAGGGATAGTAACCTAGCTGGACTCGCGAACCGGGCCAATGTAGTCCCAATCCCTACTCGACCTTGACGGTCCTGGGATGCCGCGAAGGGCCAGACCGCCCCCACGCACCGATGCGCGGAAGAGGCCGGTGACGGCCGCGATCGTTTCGTCCGAGACTTCCCGAGACCTTCTAGAGCGATGCCCAGCCGCAACCTTCATCTCCCACGTCCCCAAGGCCTCTACGACCCAGCCTTCGAGCACGACGCGTGCGGTGTCAACTTCGTCGTCAACATGAAGGGGCTCCGCAGTCACGAGATCGTGCGTCAGGGCATCGGCGCGCTTTGCAACCTCCAGCACAGGGGTGCCCTCGGCAGCGAGGTCAACACCGGAGACGGCGCCGGGATCCTGTTGCAGGTACCGGACCTGTTCTTCCGGGACGTCGTCGACTTCGACCTGCCTCGCGAAGGCGCGTACGCGACCGGCATAGCGTTCCTGCCTCGCGGTGAGCGCGCCGCGGATTCCGCCCGGATCGTCGAGAAGATCTGCCACAGCGAGGGCATGCGCGTGCTCGGGTGGCGCAACGTGCCCATCGACGACTCCATGATCGGCGACGGCTCACATTCGGTGATGCCCGAGTTCCGGCAGGTGTTCATCGCCGGCGACGGCCTCGTCGATGATGCCCTCGAACGCCAGGTGTACATCGCCCGCAAGCGGATCGAGCACGAGTCTGCCGCCATGGACGGTGCCGCGGCCGTCTACTTCCCGAGCCTGTCCACCCGCACCTTCATCTACAAGGGAATGCTCACCACCCCACAGCTGTCTGAGTTCTTCTGTGACCTGCGCGACGAGCGGGTCGAATCGGCGCTCGCGCTGGTGCACAGCCGGTTCTCGACCAACACCTTCCCGTCGTGGCCGCTGGCGCACCCGTTCCGGTACATCGCACACAACGGCGAGATCAACACCGTCCAGGGCAACCGCAACTGGATGCGGGCCCGCGAGGCGCTGCTGGCTAGCGACCGGCTGCCGGGTGACATCGATCTGATCTTCCCGATCTGCACCCCTGGAGCATCTGACAGCGCAACCTTTGACGAAGCGCTCGAGCTGTTGCACATGGGTGGCTACTGGCTGCCTCACGCCGTGCTGATGATGATCCCCGAGGCATGGGAGAACCACGAGTCCATGCCAGAGGACAAGAAGGCCTTCTACCAGTACCACTCCTCCTTGATGGAACCGTGGGACGGGCCGGCGAGCATCGCGTTCACCGACGGCCGGGTGATCGGCGCTGTGCTCGATCGCAACGGCCTTCGGCCGTCACGGTTCTGGGTTACCAGCGACGACCTCGTGATCATGGCCTCTGAGGTCGGTGTTCTCGATGTCGAGCACGACAAGGTCGTGCAGAAAGGCCGGCTCCAGCCCGGTCGCATGTTCCTGGTGGACACCAACGAGGGTCGGATCATCGCCGATGACGAGATCAAGGACCGGCTGGCGGCCGAACGCCCATATCGCCAGTGGATCCGCGAGAACCTCGTGGACCTGTCGGCCCTCCCTCATCGCGTCCACGAGATCGCCCCTCATGGCAACGTGGTCCAGCGCCAGCAGATGTTCGGGTACACGACCGAGGAGGTGAAGCTCCTCATCGAACCCATGGCCAAGAACGGTTACGAGCCGATTGGCTCGATGGGTACCGACACCCCCATCGCCGTGCTGTCCTCGCGGCCAAGACTGCTCTTTGACTACTTCCAACAGCTCTTCGCACAGGTCACCAACCCGCCGATCGATCCGATCCGCGAAGAGCTGGTCACCGCATTGGGCTCGACCATCGGGCCCGAGGGAAACCTGTTGGATCCGAGGCCGGCGTCGTGTCGCCAGGTGTTCGTCCCGCGGCCGGTCATCGACAACGACGAGCTAGCCAAGATCCGCCAGATAGACACCTACGATCACCTGCATGGTTTCAGCTCGGTCACCTTGCCCTGCCTGTTCCCTGTAGCCGCCGGCGAGCAGGGTCTCCGCCAAGCCCTCGACGACCTGCGTCGCCAGGCATCTGAGGCCATCGAGCTCGGCGCGAACATCTTGATCCTGTCAGATCGCAACACCACCGAGGGGCTGGCACCCATCCCGGCGCTGCTGTTCACCAGCGCCGTGCACCACCACCTGATCCGCGAGAAGACCCGCACGCGGGTCGGTCTCGTCGTCGAGACGGGAGAGGCACGCGAGGTCCATCACATGTGCCTCCTGGTCGGGTACGGAGCCGGCGCGATCAACCCCTACCTCGCCTTCGAGACGATCGAGGACCTCATCGCCGAGGATGCGACGAGCTTGAGCGATCCCGTGAAGGCTGTCGGCAACTACGTCAAGGCTTGCGGCAAGGGCGTCTTGAAGGTGATGTCGAAGATGGGCATATCGACGGTGGCCTCCTACACGGGAGCGCAGATATTCGAGGCGATCGGCCTCGGTGAGGATCTCGTCGACGAGTTCTTCACTGGCACCACCAGCCGCCTCGGAGGCATCGACCTGGCTGAGCTCGCTACCGAAGTCGCCCTTCGGCACCGCCGAGCACATCCTGTGAGGCCCTCAGAGCGCGCGCACCGCAGCTTGGAGGTCGGCGGCGAGTACCAGTGGCGGCGCGAGGGCGAGTACCACCTCTTCAACCCCGAGACCGTCTTCCGCCTCCAGCAGTCCACCCGACAGAAGCGCTATGACATCTTCAAGCAGTACACCCAGCTCGTGAACGACCAGTCACAGCACCTGGCCACCCTCAGGGGCATGTTCGAGCTGAGCTCCGATCGCCCGCCGATACCCATCGACCAGGTCGAGCCCGTGGCCGAGATCGTGAGGCGCTTCAGCACCGGTGCCATGTCCTACGGGTCGATCTCGGCCGAAGCTCACGAGACGCTGGCGATCGCGATGAACCGCCTGAAGGCCAGGTCGAACACCGGTGAGGGGGGAGAGGATCCTGAGCGCTTCATCCCCCTCCCGAACGGCGATTCGAAGCGGTCCGCCATCAAGCAGGTTGCGTCTGGCCGGTTCGGGGTCACGAGCGAGTACCTCACGAACTCCGATGACATCCAGATCAAGATGGCCCAGGGCGCCAAGCCAGGCGAAGGCGGCCAGCTTCCTGGAGGCAAGGTCTACCCGTGGATCGCCAAGACCCGCCATTCCACACCTGGCGTGGGGCTGATCAGCCCTCCACCGCATCATGACATCTACTCGATCGAAGACCTGGCCCAGCTCATCCACGACCTCAAGAACGCCAACCCGTCGGCCCGCGTCCACGTGAAGCTCGTTGCCGAGGTGGGTGTCGGGACCGTCGCGGCCGGGGTCTCCAAAGCTCACGCGGACGTGGTCCTCATCAGCGGCCACGATGGGGGCACCGGTGCTGCCCCGATGACCTCGATCAAACATGCCGGGGCGCCGTGGGAGCTGGGCCTGGCAGAGACCCAGCAGACGCTGCTCATCAACGGGCTCCGCGACAGGATCGTCGTTCAGGTCGACGGCCAGCTCAAGACCGGTCGCGACGTGGTGGTGGCCGCCCTGTTGGGTGCCGAGGAGTTCGGCTTCGCGACGGCACCGCTGGTGGTCAGCGGTTGCGTGATGATGAGGGTCTGCCACCTCGACACATGCCCCGTGGGCGTGGCCACGCAGAACCCCGAGCTCCGCAAGCGCTTCGACGGCAAGCCCGAGTACGTCGTCACCTTCTTCGAGTACATCGCCGCCGAAGTTCGTGAGATCCTGGCCGAGCTGGGCTTCCGATCCCTCGATGAGGCGATCGGGCACGTGGACGTGCTCGACACCCGAAAGGCCGTCGAGCACTGGAAGGCTGCAGGCCTTGACCTGAGCCCGATCCTGCACATGCCCGCGGTTCCCGTCGGTGCCCATCTCTGCCAGGTCACGACCCAGGACCACGGCCTGGAGCATGCCCTTGACCAGCACCTGATCAGCCTCTGCCAGAGGGCTCTCGACACGGGCGAGCCGATCGAGGTCGATCTTGGGATCCGCAACGTCAACCGGACCACCGGCACGATGCTCGGCCACGAGCTGACCAAGCGCTACGGAGGCGGCGGCTTGCCCGACGACACGATCGTGGTCAACTTCACCGGCTCGGCAGGCCAGAGCTTTGGTGCGTTCGTGCCGCGGGGGATCACGCTGCGCCTCGACGGTGATGCCAACGACTACGCCGGAAAGGGGCTCTCGGGTGGCCGGATCATCATGCGCCCGCCCGCCCAGTCGCCCTTCGTCGCCGAAGAGAACGTGATCGCGGGCAACGTCATCCTCTATGGCGCGACCGCGGGCGAGATGTTCCTGCGTGGGCTGGTTGGTGAGCGCTTCTGCGTGCGCAACTCGGGTGCCGTCGCGGTTGTCGAAGGTGTTGGTGACCACGGGTGCGAGTACATGACCGGC
>JAHFUU010000541.1 GCA_023264915.1 Microthrixaceae bacterium
GGTCGAGGCTGTCATTACGTTCGATCCGCGGCTCGGGGAACGGCACCAGAGCCCACGCACCCAGCGCCGGGACAGGGCCCTGGTCTGCACTTGGCCGACCACGGCCATCGCACTGAGGGGACAACCCCCGCGTTGCGGGTTCAGCCCAGCCTGTCCCACACCATGACCGTGACCCCCGACCGACCGTTCACTTCGGTCATGACCGTCGCCGACCGCGAGCCACTCATCTACGTCGACCCCGATGCCGCCTGGGAAGCCCTCGAACGGGACGAACTGCGCTGGAAGGCATGGTGTCGCGACATTGACCCCACGCTTCCCCATCGCGACGTGGTCGTTCGCAGCCTGCTGACCCTGCGCCTGCTGACCTACTCCCCAGCAGGCGCACCGGTTGCCGCCACCACCACCTCATTGCCCGAGGTGGTCGGCGGGGTCCGGAACTGGGACTACCGCTACGCCTGGCCTCGCGACGCCAGCATCGGTGTCGCTGCCTTCCTCGGCGTCGGCAAACACGACGAGGCTCGCGCCTTCCTGGCCTGGCTGCTCAGCGCCACCCGCCTGGACCGGCCCCGCCTGCCCGTCCTGCTGACCCTGCACGGGAAACACCCAGCACCCGAACGAGAGCTCAGGAACTGGGCAGGATACGCCGACAGCGTCCCGGTCCGGCAGGGCAACGGGGCCGCCGACCAACACCAGCTCGACGGTTACGGCTGGGTCCTCGACGCCGCGTGGCTCCTCACCCAGGCCGGACACCGGTTGTATTCCGAGACCTGGCGGACCATGGCCGGATTCGCCGACTTGGTGGCGGCCAGATGGCGCGAGCCAGATGCCGGCATCTGGGAGGTGCGTGCAGACACCACCCACCACGTGCACTCCAAGCTGATGGCCTGGCTCGCCTTGGATCGCGCACTGCTCATCGCCGGGCAGCACCGCACCTCGCCTCGACGCATCCGACGGTGGACAGCCGCGCGGTCCGAGCTCCGAGAGGAGATCACCTCGTGTGGGTTCGACCCCGAAAGAGGGACCTACCTCCGCAGCTACGGCTCTTCTGACGTCGACGCTGCACTTCTGATCCTGCCGCAGCTGGGGTTCGAGCCGACCGGCTCGTCGCGTGTGCGCGGGACCATCGACGCCATCGCCCATGACCTCGACGCCGGCACACCCCTGCTGTACCGATACCCACCCGGACACGACGGCCTCCCCGGCAGGGAGGGCGCCTTCCTGCCATGCTCGTTCTGGCTCGTCTCGGCGCTCGCCGGAAGCGGTCAGGTCGCCGAAGCGAGCTCCCTGTTCCGCGAGCTCATCGCACTGTCGAGCCCCGTCGGACTCTTCGGCGAGGAGATGGATCCGCACACCCAGCATCACCTGGGCAACTACCCACAGGCCCTGACCCACGCCGCCCTCGTACAGGCAGCCCTAGCTCTCCGAGACGCCCGCAAGGAGAGCCTCACCGTCCGCCATGGCGACGCGGCCCCTCACGAGACGCGCTGATTCGCCCGGTCCCACGAACTCGGCCTCCGTTCGGTGGGACCCGGTGTCTCGTGCTTGGGATAGCTGGGGACCTTCGCCTCCCCCCTATCACCGACCGACCGTTGCTGCGGCCGGCTGGTCATCAATGCCCGATGGAGGTTCAGCGGGCGCATCCGGATGCGCATTTGGTGCGATCCTGACCGGGACACCTGCCGGGACTCGGCATTCTCAACGGCACTTCTTGACCAGACGCATCTGCTGACTGTCGTTTCGCCTGCGGGCAGGCTGGACAAGTCAACGGAGCGCAGCGAACACCAAGGAGATGCCCCATGCCCAGCAGCGAAAGACTCTCCATTCAAGAAGTCGACGCCTCGGCATACGAGGCGGTGGGAGGTTTGGAGCACTACGTCCGAGGCGGGGATCTTGAGCCGGGCCTGCTGGAGCTGGTCAGGATCAGAGCCTCGCAGCTCAATGGCTGCGCGTATTGCCTCGACATGCACAACCATGACGCGCGCGTCGAGGGCGAGGACCAGCGCCGACTCGACACCTTGTCCGCGTGGCGGGAGGTCCCGGATCTGTTCAGTGCGAAGGAGGTGGCGGCCCTTGCCCTGACCGAGGCGGTCACTCGCATTTCCGATGAGGGGGTGTCGGACCGGGTGTGGGACGACGTCGCCATGCAATTCGACGAGAAGCAGGTTGTTCGGCTGCTGCTAGCCATCGCCACGATCAACGTGTGGAACCGGCTCGCGGTGAGCGTCCACCAGCGGCTGCCGGAGAGACCGTAGGTGGGTCTGGCGAAGGGACTGAACGGCCACCTGTGCCGCCGCGGTGACCCCGGCTGCCAGTGCCGCTCCCGACGTGTGCCCGACGCGACCGAGTTTGACCAGTGCGTCGTCCAGCAGGTGGTGCGGGGCGGCGGTGCTCTCCGCTAGGGCCCGCAGCAACCCGTCCACTTGCGGGATCGATTCGCCCCGACTGGCGCATCGGAGCAGGGCGGCTGAAAGATCGGTGGTGCGGGCCGGGGGCTGCGTCGAGCACCGCGGTTCGCAGTGGCTCGTCGGTCAGGCCGAACGAACAGGTGCCGACCAGAAAGCCGGCCAAGATGTCGTCTCCGGAAGGGGCCAACCCCGGCCCGACGCCGAGAAAGTGTCCTACGACGGCGTCTGGGATCAGGATGCGTTGGTCGCTCAGGAGGACCTCGAGCAATCCTGGCCGGGGTTCCACCTGGGCT
>JAHFUU010000542.1 GCA_023264915.1 Microthrixaceae bacterium
GGAGACGTATCCCGCGAGGCGCACCCACCCCTCGGCGTCGAGGGAGCGGACCAGGTCGCGCAGGTGGGGGAGCTGGTACCCGTCACCGATGATCACCAGCTCGAGATCGGGGACGTCCCTGCGAACTTCAGCAGCCACGCGGATGAGCTCATCGAATCGCTTCGGGGGCATGAGCCGCCCAGCGCCGACGATGAGGGGGTGCTCAGACTTGGCTGGACCAGGCTGGTAGCACTCATCCACGCCGGGGGAGGCCACGGTGACGTTGTCGGGCCTGGCCCGGTAGTACGAGATGACCTCCTGCCGCGACGAACCGGAGGGCACGATGAAGCGCGTGTTGCGGTAGAAGGGAGGCGCGAGCCTGGCCTCGACGAACTTGCCGACCTTCGCGAGGCGCTCTTCGAGCACCAGCTCCCACATGTCGCGATGCACGTGGTGGACGAGCACCGTGTTGGCACATCCCGCCCACAGCGGGCTCACGTAGGGAACGCCGTTCCACACCTCCAGCAACGCGTCCCGCGGTCCGTAGCCGTTTCGGATGCCAGCAGCAACGGTGCCCGGGAACACCGTGTACCGCCCCCCTCGGCGAATCACCCGGTAGCCATCCCGGCGACCTTCGGTGGGATGGCCCTGCGCGAACGAGGTGCGGACTGTGACATCGAGGCCCGCTGCCGCCCACACCGAGGCTACGCGAGCGACGTAGATCTCAGACCCTCCAGCCTCGGCGTCGGCCAGCTCGCGCCAGGCAACTATGTGGATGCGTTGCAGGCCGGCTTCGGCTGCCAAGGCCGCAAGATCGGTGTCGGGGTGATCAGAGGTGTCGGTGATCTGTCGGTCCTTCCGTTGACCGGCTACCTGCGCGCCCCGAAAGCAAAGAGCCGGGCCCCTACCCTCCGCGTTCACGCGCTCCCTCCGGGCGCGATCCGGCCCATTGATGATAATGCATGAACGGAGCCCGCAGCACGGATCGTCGACGGGGGCTGGTCCCTGAGCCCGACGAGTCCTGTTCCGGCCAGAGCTGGACTCAACACGCCCGCCGGTCAACGACGCCGACCGGGCCTGCGCCGGGCAGCACCGGGCCGTGTCTCAGGATCGGGTCCTCGGCCCTCGGAAGATCCTGGTTCGGTCAGAGCCGAGGCTCACAGACCTGTCGCCGGGGTCTTCGAGGAGCGGTTGTCAGAGCAGTTGCTGGGTGGCCGATCACCGATCATCCTGCCGCGGATCCACGGCAGCAGAGTGTCGTCGCTCAAGATGTTGTGGTTCTCGTCAGCCCGTACGAGATAGGAGACCGCGACCCCGTTCGCGCAGTAACGGCGAACGAGCGCATCGGTGTCTGCCGGGTCGACTATCTGGTCGATGTTGCCCTGTATGACCAGCACGGGGATGCCTATCGGTGTCTGCCCGGCGAGGCTTTCCTGAAAGCGCCTCGCGAAGGCGGGGATGTCCCTTGGTGTCTTGACGAGCATCTCGTTCACGGGGCGGTTGAAGTACGCAGTCACCTCCTGCACGCACTGCTGCTCGAGCACGTCGAGCTCACCCAGCACACCAGGGGCCAGCACCTGGTCCAGCGGCAGGCCTGGATAGGTCTGCGCGAACGCGTACGCGATGGTGATCAGCAGGCCGAACTGCTCCGGCCACCCCTCCGCGCGCCTGACGAAGCTGGCGACATCCGTTACGGGTGCAGCCATCGCCAAGCCCTTCAGGTGGACCTCGGGCGCGTACGTGGGACCTATCTGGGCGGCAAAGGCAGCCGCGTGACCCCCCTGGGAGAAGCCCCACAAGATCACAGGTGAGCCAGCCGTGACACCTGAACCCTTGACCCGTGACGCGGCTCGTGCGGCGTCGAGCATCGAGCGGCCCTCACTCTCGCCGACCATGTAGGCGTGCGTGCCGGGTGCCGCCATGCCCTCGTAGTCCGGCGCCACGACGGCGTAGCCGGCATCGATCATGCTGTCGATGAGCGGGATCGCTGCTGGGCCGTCACGGGATGGGGCGCAGGCGTCAGCGACACCCTTGCTCGCATGGCCCCAGACGATGAGTGGGAAACCTCCGGGGGGTTGCGGGGTCATCGGTATCGCGAGCATGGCCCGCTCCGCGATGTCCTTGCCGGCGAGGTTCACCGAGTGGTGGTCAACGATCCAGGCGCGGCCGTTGGTCGGGGGGGACGCTTCAACTGCAGCTATCACGTCCCCCGGGTTTGCAGGCGCCTCCGGGGGATCGGCCGCAAGGTTCAGGCCCTTGGCCACCGGCACGGAGGGCGCGGCCTGCGGTGCATCAGTTGCGGCTTCCCCGCAAGCGGCAAGGCCCGAAGCCACAAGCAGCGCGACGACCGTGGCGACGAGGTGCCAGGAAGGCCACGAGCGCCGAACTGCCACGGCGCCGCAGTCATGGCTGCCTGATCTCGAGTGATTGGCGCGTTCGGACTGGCCTGCCACAGCCCGAAGTTGTACACGCCCCGACCCCAGCGTGCGGAGCGCGGCGCTCAGCAAGGCCGGGGCTGGCTTGCTCTTGGCGGTGCTGGTCAGCGAAGGTCTGGCCCATGTATGTGGTCCGCCTCCTGTTCGTGAGCTTCCTTGCGACGTTCGCGCTCGGGTTCGGATACGGCAAGCTGGCCGGGGTTCCTTGGCAGGACGGCAACCAGATCGCTTTGACCGAGCAGGCCGCGCCAGTCACCCAGCCACCCGTGACGACCGGCGCG
>JAHFUU010000090.1 GCA_023264915.1 Microthrixaceae bacterium
CGCCCACCGGTAGACCACGACCCGGCGAACCACCTCCAAATCGCACCTTCCAGCCGCCGGACCTCCCAACCGGCAACTCCGAACACCTACCAAGATCTCGAGCGCTTGTTTCAGGGCTAGCCTCGCCGACCATGGTGGACAGTCCCCTGCTCGTCATCGTCGATGCTGACACGCTCGCCGGGTGGCGGCGACCCACCTCGTCCCTGCGCCAACTCCATGATGCTGTCGAGGCATTGGAGCGACAGGAACCCGACGCCGTGATCGCGGTCATCGCGGATGCCTCGTTGAAGTGGGCGCTCTCCGAGGACGAACGAGACCTGGTCGAGGCAGACATCGTTCGCGGTTCGCTCCTGTTCGCTCCTGCAGGCTGTGTCGGAGGGCTAGGTGGCTTCATCGGTCGCGTGGTTGACAAGGCCCGAGAACGAGGATTCCAACCCTTTGTCGTCACAGACCAGGCGATCACGGGCTGCCCACTCGCAAGGGCTCGAAAGGGCGCCGAGGGTGAGTGGGTCTTCGATCTCGAAACTGCGACGACCCCTCCCAGCCGGCTGGAAGAGGCCAGCCGGCTCCGGAACACTCATCGGCGGCGGAGGCGGTGAGCCGAGTCGCTCTTGACCGGCATCGCTCCCAGTCGGGTCGAGATCTCGATCGTGGTTGAGCGTAGCGCTTCCTCTCGGCGTTGGGCATCGTTGAGAGAACCAGCTCAAGAACGCCGCCTCATAGGTCGATTGGACTAGGTCTGCGACTACTCTCGCTAGGCCGTGGCGAAAGCCCTACGGCTAGCTGGTCGTCCCGGGGGCCGGGGCGTGAACGCAGGTTCGGACGCGAGGAGGGAGACCGATGACGGTAGAGCTGCGGGCACCCCGCAAGGTTGAGGACCTCCACATACCAAAATCCCTGCTCCAGGACCTCGTTCTGCGCCGCGTTCTGTTCGAGGGCAAGAGCTCCACCGTGCGGCTGTCAGAAGGGCTCGCGGTAAGCCTCCAAGCCATGACCGAGATGGTCGAGGAGCTCAGAGCGCTGAGATACGTCGAGATCCTTGGGCTTGAAGGCCGTGACTACCAGCTTGCCCTGACGGACCTGGGCCGTGACAGCGCCAACGAGCGCATGAACCTGTGTCGTTACGCAGGTTCTGCCCCGGTCGCGCTGGCAGATTACGTGAACGTGATCAAGACGCAAGCGGCGGCGCCGGGCATCGACCGCGAGCTGATGAGAGATGCGTTCTCCGATCTGGTGGTCAACGATGACCTGCTGGATGAGCTCGGTCCCGCTCTCATCTCAGACGGGGCGATGTTCTTGTATGGTCCTCCAGGCACTGGGAAGTCTTCGATAGCCGAGCGGCTCATCAGGGTCCACCAGGACAACGTCCTGGTGCCGCGGGCCGTCGAGGTCGACAGCCAGATCATCACCGTGTTCGACCCGATCTCACACGTGGCGGTCGACCCACAGCCCCCCGATCTTGACCCCAGGTGGATTGCCTGCCGGCGACCGGCCATCATCGCCGGCGGCGAGCTCAACATGGACATGCTTGATCTCACCTATGAGGCGTCCAACGGCGTCTACATCGCCCCGCTTCAGATGCAGGCGAACAACGGCATCTTCGTGATCGATGATTTCGGTCGCCAGACCATCAGTCCTGAGTCACTCCTCAACCGCTGGATCGTCCCACTCGATAGGCGGAGGGACTACCTCTCGCTGAGCTATGGCCTCAAGTTCGAGATCCCCTTCGATGTGAAGGTGGTGTTCTCTACCAACCTCGAGCCGGCGGCGCTCGGCGACGAGGCCTTCTTCAGACGTATCCAGAACAAGATCCTGGTGCGCCCGATATCAGACGAGGAGTTCGACGCGGTCCTCATTCGCGCGGCGACCTCCTACGGAGTGACGATCGAATCGGGTGCCGCAACCTACCTTCGACGCGTGAGCCGTGAGGTGGGGGACGGCGACTTGCGGCCATACCTTCCCCTACAGGTGTGCAGGATCCTCCGTTCTGTATGCGAATACAAGACCATGCCGTTGGTCCTCGATAGGGCCAACATCGACCGCATCGCGTCGATCTACTTCACCAAAGCTGCCCACATGAAGGGGACGCTCGGCGCGAGCAGCATTTCAGTCGCAGCTCAACAGCCGATTTCTGCCGAACCAGCACAGGAGAGTTCGGTTTGGAGCAAAGCGCGAACCCTTGATCTGTTGCGTGAGTCCGACTGATCGCCGAGGTTGATCCGGCGGGTCCACTGAGATCGAATCAGTGACCGCCAGCACCAGAGGTGTCCACCTCACCTGCCTGGAACAAGCCCAGCGCACCCTTGGGAACGTTGGAGAACTTGTGTGTGACGATTGGGTAGAGGCCAACCTCAGCAAGCGTGAACTCGACGAACCCACCTTGCGCAGGCTGGAGATCGAGCACCTGGGACCCGCCCTTGCGGGCGTCAGGCCGGAGTGAGTAGGTACCTTCCTTGAAGACCGTGTCGAACACAGTCCCGACGATGTGGAATGCTGAGTTCTCCGACGGCCCGTCATCGACCACCCAAACACGCACACGCTGGTTGGGCTCTACGCGAATGGGCTTGTGCTTGTACTGGTTCACATACCCGTTGAAGACCACCGCATCCCAGACCGGCACCGACATCTTCGCTAGGTCGCCGGGTTCCCCTTGGGGGCCGGTGTAGATCTCGCTCTGAACCAACAGGTACTCGTGATCCACGGGCGCCAGGTCGGGTGGATCGATGATGACTGCCCCGTACATGCCGTTGCCGATGTGATGAAGTGTCGGGTTGGTCCCACAGTGGTACATCCAGGCACCCGCGTAGTCAGCCCTGAACTGGTACATGAGTGACTCGCCTGGTTGGATCGTGCGCATCTGCACGTTCCATGCGACCTTGCTGGCGTGGAAGTCAATCGAATGACCGATCTTGCCGTCGTTGACAAGCTTCACGTTGAACAGGTCTCCGACCTTGCCGCGAAAGGTCGGGCCAGGGACCTTCCCGTCAAAGGTCCACATCTGCTGCTTGACACCCGGCGCTATCTCGAGCTCAGTCTCGCTCGCATGGATCTCGACGTCGTGGACAGTGCCGCCAGGTGCGGGCTGCAACGTTGGGTCATAGGCCTTGAACTCCGGTGGTGGTGACGCCGAGAAGTCGATCTTGGCGTCGTTGGGATTCGCACCACTGGCAGCGGGACTTGCCCCTGTGGCGGAGCCCGAGGCTGCGGCGGCCGGCGCCGCCGCACTGGACCCGATCGCCAAGGGCGCGGTCATGCCGGACTCGGCGTGTCCGGGAATGCTGCACACCAGCGTGTAGCTACCAGCCTTCAGAGAGCTGAGATCGAGCTCCGCCGACGCCCCTGGCTTCAGGTCGGGTGTTTTCACCGTGGTGTCCTTGACGGTGACGTTGTGGACGGTGGTACCGGTGTTCTCGACGTGGAGCTTCCCCCCAACCGCAACGGCGACGGGTGAAGGCTTGATCGCGAACTCACTGAGCGTGACATGAACAGAGGACGGGGCCCCCGAATCCCCCGAAGTGGATCCACTTCCGCCTGAACCACCGCCCCGCCCCGCCGCCACGACGGCGACGACCGCAACGATGAAGGCCGCGACAGCGACCATGCTCGCGAACATCCCGGCCATGTTGCGATCCTGACGAGGGGCGATCTCTGCCATGGGAGGCTCCTGGCTGTGGGTCGGGGGGCAGCTGCACCGCTTGTACGAACACAGGGAGAGTAACCCTCTAGGTGTTTCCGCGACCAAGTCAGGAAACAGTTCAACTCTCTGGCGGAGGAGAGCAGATGCTTGAACTAGAAGCTACATGGCTTTGTGAGCGATCTTGCTCTTCATCGCCGTGTAGGGGGGGTACAGCAATCTTGGATCGGGCTTCTGGGGCTTGTAGAGAACCGACTTGAGGTGGCTGAACGTGTCGAAGCCCGCCCTGCCCCCATAAGCCCCCATACCACTCGGCCCGACGCCACCGAAAGGAAGGTCGCTCGGAAGGATGTGCATGACGCAATGGTTCACGCACGCGCCGCCAGAGCTCGTGCGTTCGATCACCTCTTCGATGATGGCGCTGGATCCGGAGAACACATACAGGGCAAGAGGCTTCGGTCGGTCATTCACGAACGCGACGGCTTCATCGATGCTCTCGACCGTCAACACCGGGAGCAACGGACCAAAGATCTCCTCTTGCATGATCGGAGCCGACAGATCTGGGTCGACAACAACGGTCGGGGCGATGTATCGGTCTGTTGCATCGATCTGGCCGCCGATCGCAACCGTTCCCCCGCTTGATCGGAGGAGGTTCTGGAGCCGATCAAGATGGCGGCCGTTGACTATCCGCCCATAATCATCACAGAGCCTGGGATCGTCTCCGTAGAACTCCCTGAGTGTGTCGGCCATCTTGCCAACAAGGCGGTCCCGCACTGGCGCCTCGACCAGCACATAGTCAGGGGCAATGCAGGTCTGGCCGGCATTGAGGAACTTGCCCCACATAATTCTACGTGCTGCCACCTCGATGTCTGCGTCTGAGGCGACCAGAGTCGGGCTCTTCCCACCCAGCTCAAGCGTCACGGGCGTGAGATGCTTGGCGGCGGCTTGCATCACGATCCGACCGACGTTCGTGCTACCGGTGAAGAATATGTAGTCGAACTCCTGCTCGAGCAGTGCGGTCGTCTCTTGAACAGCACCCTCGACGAGCACAACCGCTTGGTCGTCGACGTAGTTGGGAACCAGGCGGGCCAGCACGGCCGAAGTCGCCGGCGAGAGCTCCGAGGGTTTGGCAACGACGGCGTTCCCCGCTGCGATCGCCGCGGCCATCGGATGGACGAGAAGCTGAACTGGGTAGTTCCATGGTGAGATCACCAGCGCTACACCCAAAGGTTCTGGGATCACCCTGCCCCGGGCTGGCTGCACTGTGATGGGCATCGACGCCTTGCGTGGTTTGGCCCACGATTCGAAGTGCTTGAGCATGTGCTTTATCTCGGTGCGCGTGGTTCCGATGTCGGCACCGAACGCCTCCATCGGCGGACGGCCGAGGTCTTCCCTCATCGCTTCGGCGAACTCCCGCTCGTTGTCAGACAGCATGGCGACGAGTGCCTCGAGTTGGGTCCGCCGCCAGGACAACGGCCTGGTGTGACCCTTGCGGAACGTGTCGCGGAGGTCAGCAACCAGTTCGGCATAGGACTCTGAGGCTGCGGCTGAACCACCAGAATCCCGCATGAGCTGCGTCTTGGCTGTCTCTTTGGGCTGGGAGTCGCTCTGGGCGGTGTCGGTCATCGCTGTCTCCTCTGGGCGCTGCGCCCCCACGGTACCGGCGCCGGCACCTGCGCGCCCACCCGCCGTGACCGAGCTGCCGGCCTGGCGCGCCGACCGAGGAGCGACCCGTAGTCGTCACCATCCAAGAGCTTGTAGACAACCAGCTGGACCTCAGAACGCCGATGCCTCCAGGAACGCATCGAGGACCTTCGGGTCACCGAAGACCCGACATGTGGTGGAGTCTTCGCGGTTCCAGAGCGTCAGGAACAGATCTGAAGCCCTTCCGTTCACAGCAACGTCACCTTTGGCGTGGCGGTGCTCGACGGACAACCTCGAGGCCTCAAACGCGACAAGCCACTCCCCTTCGATGTCGCTGCAGTGCAGATGCATCGTCCTTCCGAGGTGTCCGGCGGATGCAAATCCTGCTGCATCGAAGTTGGTCGGGACGAAGACCTCGAAAAGCTCGTCTATTCCATCTGCTGCGGCCGAAGCCGCGATCGGGTCGGGAGCGCTCAGCGCGTTCTGGACATCGAAGCGGTGAATACCCGTCTCGTGTGCGAGACGTCGGAGCCACCAGCGTCGATCTCTCTCGCCAGCCCAGGTGTGCGCGGGCATGCCCAGGTCGACTCGACCTAGCTCGGCCAAGAGGGGCCCGACTCCCTCGCGATACCACCTGAACACCGAGGCATCGCGGGGAGGTCGCTCGACCTCGCTCGGGGAGATGAACGTGGGTGGGTCAGCAGCCAGCAGTGCTGTCGCCCACCGGTGGATGAGACCCACATGACCGACCACTCGGCCGATGCTCCAACCGGGACATGTTGGAACTGGTTGGGCCGCATCTCCGCCATCGGGTCCTACCGCTCCTATCCGACCAGCCTCCACCTCAAGCGCGGTGAGCAGGCTCAGGTCATCCACAGTGTGTCACCGGGCCAGTAAGTCCAGCAGAGCGCCGTGCAGGTGACCGTTGGTGGCGAGCCCTGTGCCTAGTGAGGCATCTGCCTGGCCTGATAGGTCGGTGAACCTGCCGCCCGCCTCATCCAGGATCACTGGCATCGGCGCAACATCCCAAAGCGCGACCTCGGGGTCATACATCGCCTCGATCCTACCGGTGGCGACAAGGGCATAGCCGTAGCCGTCGCCCCAAGTCCTCAACGACAAGCCAGTTGCCCTCACTGACGCCAGCTGGTCAGGAGGCCAGTTCTCGAATCCACACGTGCTGAGGTATGACCCGTCGAGCCCGTGCCGCTCACTGACGTGTGCCGGCGTGCCGTTGTCAAAACATCCGAGGCCTCTCCCCGCGTATACGGTCTCTTTAAGGGCCGGCAGGTTGATCACTCCGATTGCGGGCCCTTGTTCGTCCTCGAGGGCCAATAGGTTGCAGTACAGCGGAACCCCATGTGTGAACGCTTTGGTCCCGTCGATCGGGTCGATGATCCATCTTCGCCCGCTTGTGCCCGGCGTATCGGGTTCCTCCTCGCCAAGGATCGTGTCCGACGGGAACCGCTCGCCGATGACCCTCCGCAAGAACCGCTCCGCCGTCCTGTCCGCGACTGTGACAGGAGTTCCATCACCCTTCTCCTCGACTGAAAGGGCTCCGGACCGGAACCACTCGAGGGTCAGTTGTCCTGCCTGACGCAAGATGTCAACCGCAAACTCCAACATGAGAGGGTCGGCCGCAGCAACAACAGACATCGGCGCATCGTAATTGGCGAACCGACTCCGGCAATCACAACTCGAGCGCTACTCTGCCTGCGGCGCCTCGCTTGGTGATCGAGGACGATCCATCCTGCGGCTTCCACCTGAGGTGGTGCGATGCCGACGACGACGGCAAAAGCACGAGGAGTAGGTCATGAGGATCGCTTTCTGGGGCAAGTTGCTGGCGATGGGATCATCGTTGCTCATGCTCGCGGCCTGCGGGACAACCGCTCCGCCACCAGCAGACAACACCTACGCGATGCCCACCAAGCCCAGAACCACTGGCTCTGAAGTCCGTTACAACTCCGACGGGAAGCGGCGGATCGATCCGGTCTTGCGAACCAACAACGCGACGTTCCGCAAAGAGGGATGCCCATTCCATGAGGCACGCGATCGCAAGCGAAAGGCAAAGGGGCAGGCATCGGCCCCCGAAGACGGCCCGGAGGTTGAATGTGGCGTCTTGACGGTTCGTGAGCGCCGCGACGACCAGAACTCCCGGACCGTCGACCTTGCGGTTGCGATCGTCAAGTCGACCTCACCGACACCCAAACCTGACCCCATCATCTACCTCGAGGGTGGGCCGGGAGGTAGCGCGCTCGCCCGGATCGAGTTCTGGACCAGCCCTCCCTCGCCGTTGCTCAAGGACCGCGATGTCATCCTGCTGGATCAGCGTGGCACCGGGTACTCGCGGCCGCGACTGGGTTGCAGCCGGCGGACGACCGGAGACCCGACAGCTGATGCGAAGCAGTGCTGGCGGAACAACATGCCGTCAGGAATCGACCCTGACGCCTACCACACTGGTGAGAGCGCGGCCGACGTTGCTGAGCTGAGCGAGGTGCTGGGGTTGAAAGAGGTCAACCTGTTCGGAGTCTCTTACGGCACCAGGCTCGCTCTGCGGATCATGAACGACCACCCAGATGGCATCCGCTCAGTCGTGATCGATTCGGTCTACCCACCAGACGTCAAGGCCCTGAACGAACAGCCCGCGAACGGGGCCACCGCCATCACGGATCTCCTCGAGCGCTGCCGTAGCGATCCCGCGTGCAATGGCGCTTTCCCTGATCTCAAGGCTCGCTTCTATGCAGCTGTCAACCGACTGGACTCTGCGCCCGCTGCCGTCACAGTCAAGGCTACTGACGGAACAACATATGCGGGACGCGTCTCAGGTCGTGCACTGGTGCAG
>JAHFUU010000091.1 GCA_023264915.1 Microthrixaceae bacterium
ACCTGCCGCTTGCCTCGACCCTTGCATCGGCGGGCCTGCCCAGCACCGGGGTGTCCGGCGTGATGGTGAACCTGACCGGCGTCGCAGCGACCGCCGGCACGCACCTCACGATGTGGCCGAAGGGATTCCCCATGCCTGCAAGCTCGAACCTCAACCTCACCGGGGGTGAGACCCGGGCGAACCAGGGTGCTGTGAAGTTCGGTGACGCCGGATCGATCACGATCCGCAACAACTCGGGCCTGACTCACGTGGTGGTCGACGTCACCGGCTGGTTCGACGACGGCGGCACCAACGACACCGGCGACCACTTCGAATCGATGCTCCCCAAGCGCCTCGCCGACACACGCGACGGCACGGGCGGCGTGCCGGTCGGCAAGCTCGGGCCGGGAGGGACCCTGGATGTCGATGTCGCAACTTCGTGCCCGTCCCCCGGAGCCAGCTCCGCTGCCATGAACCTGACCATCACCGGTGGGAGCGAGCCCACCCATCTCACGATGTTCGCCACAGGGGCTGCGTCTCCGCCGGTGTCGAACCTCAACGCCGCCGGAGGTGCCACCGTTGCGAACCTGGCGACCGTCGCGTTGGGGTCCGGGGGCAAGGCCACGGTGCGCAACAACAGCGGCTACGCCGACGTGATCGTCGATCTGTTCGGCTGCTACCGGCCCGGCACGTCCACAGAGACAGCAGGGCGATTCGTACCCATCGAGACTGCACGGGTCGTCGACACACGGGCAGGCCTCGGAACCAACTCGCCGGGGAAGATCACGTCCGGGACGGTCACCGCGCTGCCGTTGGGAGGTCGCGGCGGCGTCCCCTCATCGGGCTTCAAGGCGGCACTCGTCAACATCACCGCAACCAACGACGAGGCGTTCACCCACATCACGGTTGCACCGACGGGACTACCCGCACTCGAGTTGCTCGCGGCACTCAACACCTCGGTGCTGAACGTCGCACCGGGCCAGACCGTCGCCAACACCGTCATGGTGCCTGTGGGGCCTGACGGCAAGTTCCTCATATCCAACTACAACGGCGCCACCGACATCGTCGTCGACGTGGCCGGCTGGGTTGCAGCTTGAGGCCGGGGACGAGGTCAACGCTGCAGGTCGGGCACGAGGGCCGATGCCGTGGGTGAGCGACCCGGGACCGACCGGCGTTTCGAGATCGTCCCATCGGTGCTCCCCGCTGACTTCGCGAAGCTCGGTGAAGCCTGCGTCGCCCTCGAGGAAGCCGGTGTCGACCGCATCCAGTTCGACATCATGGACGGCCGCTTCGTGCCGAACCTCACCTTCGGACCCGACGTCGTGGCCGCGGTCCGGCCACACGTGTCCGTCCCGTTCGAGGCTCACCTCATGGTGCACGAGCCGGCATGGCTGGTCGAGCGCTTCGTCGAAGCCGGCTGTACCACGATCATCCTTCACGCGGAGGCGAACCTGCACCTCCACAGGGCACTGCACGTGGTGCTGGACGCCGGAGCGAACGCCGGCGTCGCCCTGAACCCGGCCACGCCGCCCGAGGCGATCGACTTCGTGCTCGACCTGGTCTCACACGTCCTGGTGATGACGGTGAATCCGGGCTTCGGCGGGCAGTCCTACATAGCAACGATGGAACCCAAGGTTGCAGCGATCCGCCGCCTCGTCCTCGATCGCGGGCTCGACATCGACATCGAGGTCGACGGTGGCATCCACCCGGGCACCGTCCAGGGGGCGGCGCGAGCGGGTGCCAACCTGCTGGTGGCCGGAAGCGGGCTCTTCGGCGATGTCGCGGGCCTGGCCCACGCCGTCACAGAGCTGCGAGACCTCGCCGAGTCCACTCGCTGAGGCGCGAGCACGAGCGGTGCCGGCGCGTCACCCCGTGAGCGTGTCGAGAACCTGTGCCTTGGCAACGTCGAGATCTCGGACGACTCTTTCGACCGCGCCGGCCAGACCGACGAAGACGAACACGCACCGCGACACCGGGCGGCCGAGAGCTCCCTCTACCGCGAGGGCATAGGCGGCACCCTGCGGAGAGTGGTGCTCGAGGGCAGCATCGAGATCTGCCTCGGTGCCAAAGCGATCAGTCTTGTAGTCGACAACGACAAGCTCGCCGTTGGCGGTCTCATACAGCAGGTCGACATAGCCCTCGATCAGCTTGGCTGAGGAACGAGGCCGAGAGGCTACGTACAGCTCGCGCCAGAAACGACCCCCGGCCATGGCTTGGCGCACGCTGGGCGAGCCCATGGCTGCCCGTGCCAGAGACTCGACCGTCGAGACCAGCTGGGGGATGCCCTCGCTCACTGCACTCGCCTGCGCCTGCGCGCCGAGCCCGTCCGGGTCCGACAGATCGACCCTGGCCAGCACCGCGTGCACTGCGGTCCCGACCGCAGCGCCGGCACCCTCGCCCGACGGGTGAAGCAGCGCTTGGTGCGTCACAGCCTCGCCTCGGTACGCTCCCGCCCGCGGTTCGCCGGACCCCGCAAGGCTGCTCGGGGAGACAGCGCGGGGCCGGTTGATCACATCGAGCAGGGCAGCACGCTGGAGGTTCCATGCGCGAACCAGGTCCGAGACCTCACCTGAGCGGTGGATCCGCACCGGCTCCGCGCTGGGGCCCGACAGTCTGACCGCTTCGAGTGAGGGCCGCAGCTCAGCCGGTACCGGGGCATCGACCGCCGCCGACCAGACGAGCTCGGCGAGGCTGGGCGGAGTGGTGGTACCGGGGGTTCGTTGCTTGTGATACAGGCTGAGCACCAGCTTGTCACGGGCGCGAGTGGCTGCGACGTACAGAAGCCGCCGGCGCTCGAGCTCGTCCATGAGCCTCTCTTCCTTAGCTGCCTGGGCGTAGCCCGCGGTCTCGAAGGCGGCTGCCTTGGGGCCGACCCGAACCTCGGGGGATGCACCACGGGCAGACGGCCACAGGACCCTGCCGGGTCGGGGTGACCCTTGTCCGTTGAGCCCGGCGAGCACGACGACGGGGAACTCGAGCCCCTTGGCTGCGTGGACGGTCATTATTCGCACGGCGTGATCATCAGGCTCTGGCGCGATCGACTCGACGCGAGTCGCCCCTTCGTGTGCCTGCCGGCCAACCCAGCTGACGAACTCGCCGAGGCTTGAACCCCCACTGGAGACAAAGGCCCGGGCTTCGTCGAGCAGGAGCCTGAAGCGACGCCACCGGTCCCGTGGCCGGGAGCGGCCGAGGGTCAGCTCGACCAGCCCTCGTTCGCGGATGATCAGCTCGACCAGCTCGTTCGTCGGCAACCAGTGGCGCATCTGGTGGTACCTGCCGATCGCGGCCAGAGCCGAGGCCACAGGGCCTTGGGGATCGACCCCCGCCGGTCGAGGCAGGCGAACGCTCCATTGCCCCCCAGCCCAGCGGTACTCGGCCAGCTCACGGTCAGAGCAACCGAACGCCGCCGCGCGAAGCGCTCCGACAAGGGCGACGGCGTTGCCAGGATGGTCGACCGCCTGAAGCACGGCCAGCAGCTCGCGCACCTCGTCGCTGGCGAACAGCAAGCTTCGGCTCTCGATCCGGTACGGCACGCCAGCTGTGTCAAGAGCCTGCTCGACGGCCGGGAGAGGTGTCCGTGTGGGGACCAGGATGGCGACATCGTCGTACCGAACCGGCCCTATGGACCCGTCGCTGCGGCTCACCGGCTCGGCGCTCAGGATGAGCTCTGTCAGATATGCAGCGAGGTGGGCAGCTTCGAGGTCACGGACCTCGGAGATGCTCGCCCCGCCCTGCGGGCCTCCCAGCACCACCACGGGCGCCGCGGCCCTGCTGGTGCTGGTCGTCTTGCCGGTGCCGCCGGTCGCGCTGTCGGTTCCGCTAGTCGTGCCGTCGGCGCCGTCGGTGCCGCTAGTCGTGCCGTAGGCGCCGTCGGTTCCGATGTACGGACGGGTCGCCACAAGTGGGCGGTGCTCAGCCTGGCGCTCAGGGATGCCCTCGCCGAAGAGCTGAGCGAAGATGTGGTTCACCCAGGCGATCACGCCCGGCACGCTGCGGAAGTTGGACGTCAGATGTGCAAGCCCGTCCGCGAAGAGGTCCTTCGCGCGGTCATAGAGAGCGATGTCAGCCCTTCGAAACCGGTAGATGGACTGCTTGGGATCACCGACCACGAAGAGCCGGCCGCCGGCACAGGAGGAGTCCTCCCAACGGTCCGGCGCGGATGACGGAACCGTGAGGGCAAGCAGGGTCGCCATGCGGATCTGCAGCGGGTCGGTGTCCTGGAACTCGTCGATCAGCAAGAAGGGCCAGCGGCTACCGAGCCGCTCACGAACACCGGCGTTGCGTTCGAGCAGTCGGGTGGCGTGCACGAGAAGGTCCGCGTACTCCAGGTCGCCCACGCGCTGGCGATCGCGCGCGCCTTCGAGCGTGAAGGTGCGCAGCCTGTGCAGAAGGGGCATCAACACCGTGTTGCGCAGCCGAGCGGCTGAGGTCTCGACGGCCGACAGGGCCTGGGTCAGGAGGGACCTCAGGTTGTCGATGGACGCATCGCGGCCACCGAGCTGGGCAGGTCTCAGCGGGGGGACGTCGTCGATGAGCAAGCTCAACAGATCGAGCTCGTTGCCTGATCTCGCGGCTCGGCTGATCCTGTCGAGATAAGGGGGCAGGTCATCGATCAGGCGGGCCACGAGCCTGTCGCTGGAGTTGCACGTGCGAGCGGCCTCGACTACCGCTCGGATCGTTTCGATCACTGGGCCCGGATCGATGGGATCAAGTGAAGCGCTCGGCGCCGGCCACGGGTTCTCGACCAGCCGGTCCCAGTTCTGGTGCAGCTCGTCGGCGACCTCACGCAGGCTCGCGACTCGCAAGCCAGCCGCAAACCCGCGGCGTAGAACCGGCTCGACTGTCACGTCGTCGAACATCTCGTCGACGAAACGCTCCCAGCGCTCATCGAAGTCGATGGCGGCCGCAACCGGGTCGCGCACCTCGAAGCTGGGCGGCAGTCCCGCCTCGATCGGGTGGTCGGCCAGGATTCGCAAGGCGAATCCGTGCAGCGTTCCGATGGCAGCGTCATCGAGCAGATCGAGAGCGTCCCTGCACCTGGCCTTCCGGGCCGACACGTCGGCACCTGAGCTCGATGAGCGTGGGCCTGGCATCGCGTCGGGTTGGCCGGGGTCTTCAGACCCGGCGAGAGACTCGAGCCTGTGACGGATCCGTTCCTTGAGCTCTGTCGCTGCCTTCTCGGTGAAGGTGATCGCAGCCAGCCCGCGGATGTCGGTGAGAGCTCCGGTTGCCACCAGCTCGACCACGCGTTCGACCAGCTGATGGGTCTTGCCAGTGCCGGCTCCGGCCTCTACGAAGAGGTTGGACTCGAAGTCGAGCACCATGCGCTCGCGGTCAACGGTGTCGTCTCCTTCGCAACCGATCGCCCCCACGTTGGACATGCCCGGGGCGGTCATCGTCGCCTTCCAGGGCCGGGCCCCGCGCCGCTGGATCGTCGCGATGGCGAGCTGGCCGGCACCGGCGCCGGCTCGGATGCCGCTGTGGTGGGTGTGTCCGTCGGCATGGCGGTGCGGTTGGCCTCGAGTGGAGCTTCGGCGAGATCTCGGTAGCGCTCGAGTGGCTCTGCCAGGCGAACCGACTGCCAGAGGTGGCCCCTCGTAGAAGGGCAGATGCTGTCGAAGTCACAGAAGCCACAGTTTGCGAACCCGTAGTGGCCCTCGTCGCCCGGACGGGCTGGAAACACGCCGGCCTCGATCCCGTCGACGATCACGCCCAACGCCTCGCGCAGCCGATCGAGCGCGGCTTGGTCGATCTCGCCACCCAGGAACGACTTGCGGGAGCTCTTCTCGATGAACCAGAAGAACGCCGTCACCGGGAGGTCGCCGAACCGGCTCTGTGCGGCCAGCGCGTAGAGGCCGAGCTGAAGGTGCCGGCCACGACAGACGATGTCAACCGGTGCCCCTCGGATGCCCTTGAGCTCGGCATAGCCGTCGTCCTTGCCCGTCTTGTAGTCGATGACCACCAAGCGGTCGCCGTCGGTGGACCGATCGACCCGATCGATGAACCCGCGAAACCCAAGAGGCCGTCCGTCCTTGAGCCTCACCACGACAGGGGGCACCGCTTCTTGGGAGCTCGCGCCGGTCGTCCCGAACGCGAGCTCTACGGCCACGGGCTGCACGGCACGATCAGCACGATGAGCCAGATCGGCTGCCAGGACCTGCTCGAGCCGCCTCAACAGCTGCTCGGAGCGCAGTGACCAGAGGAGCGGTCGGCCAGTGCGGCCCTGAGTCCTGAAGCGCTCGCCCACCCGCGCTGCAACCTGCCGCAGCCTCTCGATCTGCGATGTGCTCGGGCTCTCGGCCTCGATCTCACCGGCGCGGATCGACTCACTCACGAGCTCTTCGAGCACGCTGTGCATGAACGAGCCTCGGTCGAGGGGCTTGATGTCGTCGGTCTCGGCGCGCTCGTCAAGCTTGCGGATGTCGAGCACGTGCCCCAGGAAGTAGCGCAGTGGGCAGGTTGCCCAGGCCTCAAAAGAGGTGGCAGAACCGACACGCGCCTCATCGAACAGGAGCTGCGGTGCTGCCCCGACATGGCCCGTGTACGGTCCGAACTGCCCGGCTTGGCGTTGCCTGGTCGCGTCGAGTCCGGCCGAGAGATCGGGCCGGTCAGAAGGCACTGCGACCTCAACGACCTCGCTCACACCGCTTTCCGAGGGCCGCAATGTGCGGTTCGCGAACATGGTCACCGCGGTGAGCTCAGCCGCGCTGACCAGGGGGAGCTCGGGATCGGCCAGGTCGAGTCGCGCGGTTCGCTCGACGGTTGCTGCAAAGGACGGCAGATCGAGGAACCAACTCGACTCGCGCGGCACCTTGTCGAGGTCATCTGGCGCGATGGGCTCGGCTCGGGAGGGCAACAGCTCTTGAACCTGCTCGAGCAGCCAGCGCGACGGCAACTGCTCTCGCTCACTGCGGGGGTCGGTGCGAGCGAAGCTCAACACGACCGTGGGTGCGCTGGCGAGGACCGCCAGGTGGTCCCGGTGCTGTTGTGCGCGAGGTGTCCGGCGGGGGGCCATGGCTCCCTCGCCGAGGGCGGCCCTGAGTCGGTCCGGCAGGATCGGGTCGTCCCGGACGGCCGGCGGGTAGGTGCCTTCAGCCATGCCCATCACCAACACCAGATCGTGCGAGGCGCCGACGGCCTCGGACAGCGCGCCGACGAAGACACCGTGACCAGCAGTGCCCGAGGGGATCGGCTCATCATCGAGCCCCGCCCGCACCGCGTCGAAGAACGACTGCCGGTCACAGCTGCCTGCAAGACCGTCGAGGTGACCCAGCCTGCCAAGCACAGCAAGGACAAGCTGACGTGCCCGGTGCTCGGCTTCGATCATCGGACCGTCGATCGTCGCGCCGTCGCTCGTGGGACTGTCGATCGTGGAGATGTCGGCGGAAGCGACTTCTGGCATGCCGGTCATCGGCTGGTCGGGTGGCCCGAGGAGCTCGCAGATGAACCTGCGAGCCCAATCGGCGTGATCGTCCCACCGGGACAGGGCGGCAAGCTCATCTGCCATGCCCCCCAGCCAACCGACAAGCTCGGTGATCGTGAGGAGGTGGTCGGCTCGGCGCCTGAGCCTGGCCTCGGTTGCGGGGCTGCCCGCCGCCAGCTCTAGCTGGCGTGCCACCTCGGCCGAGGCCACACCGAGGCGAGCGCTCCACTGCCCGCGGCCACCGGCGATGCCGGCCTGGCGCGCGATCCGATCAAAGGAGTCAACCGGAAGCGGCCTTCGGTCTGGCTGCTGCAACGGCACTGAGCGCAACCATCGCAAGAGGCCTGCCCGTGGCAGGTCATCGGCCACCAGGCCGAGGCCACCGAGAAGGGCACGGCCCGCGATGCTCTGGCTGAGCCGCAAGCCTGACGGTCCGTGGTGAGCCACACCCGCAGCGCCGAGCTGCTCGTGGGCGAGGGCGAGGTACGGGTCGACGACGCGGGCCACCACAGCCATCCGGTCAAGAGGGGTTCCCCGGCTCGCCTCTTCGAGCACGCGTCTCACCACCGCCCGGACCTCTTCGTCGGGATCGGGTGCACGCACGACCGAGACCCGTGACGCTCCCGGTGATTCGCTACCGCCGCCACCGTCAACTGCCGCGCCGGGACCTGCCTCACCGGGACCTGCCTCACCGGGACCTGCCTCACCGG
>JAHFUU010000543.1 GCA_023264915.1 Microthrixaceae bacterium
ACGGCAGCCGACATCACCTGGACCGGCGGGTGTGGAAGGTCCTTGGCGCGCTCTGCGGAGGTGATGACGATGGCCATAGCACCGTCCACGTCGGGCGCGCAGTCATAGGCACGGAGGGGATCGACCACGATGTCAGAGCTCAGGTAGTCCTCGATCGTGATCGGCTCGTTCACGAAGCAGGCCTGGGGGTTGCGGGCGGCGTGCTCGCTACAGACAACCGGCACCCAGCCGAGCTGCTTGGGGCTCGCACCGAACTCGTGCATGTAGCGCCGCACGGCCATGCCGATCATGGCATCAGGGCTCACGAGCCCGAACGGCGAGTAGAAGTCATAGCGGATCAGGTCCAGGGAGTTGTCCTTGGTCTCCTTGGCTGCCCTGAAGTCAGATCCGGCCCTGTTGCCCGAGGCGTTGTTGGCGGACCGGTAGTAGACGACGTTGTTGCAGATGCCCGCTGCGATCGCCGTGACGGCGTTCATCATCGGGCTGGTGCCCCAGTCCGAGTCGCTCGAGTAGGCGAGGGTCTCCATCCCGAGGGCCTTCTGGACATACATCGCGTCGATGCCGTCGACGACGTCCTTGACGAGACCGTCGATCTCATCGAGCTGCAAGCCCGCATCGTCGACCGCTGCCTTGATCACCTCACAGGCCAGCGAGTACTCGGTGCGGCCCGAGTCGGCGGACAGCCCGGTCGTCGCGACGCCGACGATGGCGGTGGCGTCCTTGATGCTCGGCGTGACGCTCTGCTTGTCGTTTCCCATGAGCTCGGGCTCCCTCAGGCTTGCCGGGTCTTGAACTTGAAGAGGGTCAGGTCATCGGAGATGTCGTCGAAGCACACCTCGACCGGGATGCCGACACGCACCTTGTCAGGCTCGAGGTCGAACATGTTCGAGACGAGACGGACACCTTCGTCCAGCTCTACGAGCACCACCGAGTAAGGGATCTTCATGGCCGGGTAGGCCATGCGGTCGGTCGTGAAGTTCACGTACGAGTAGATCTCTCCCCTACCGGGTGAGGGCACCCACTCGAGGGTGTCCATCGCATGGCACTCGGGACACATGGGCCGGGGGGGCTGGAGGTACCGGTCGCAGGCGCTGCAGCGTTGCAAGACGAGCTCATGCCGGTCGACAGCCTCCCAGAACGGGCGGTTGTCATCGTCACGAACCGCCTTGAGGATCGGGATACCGGGTACGTACTCCATCGTCACCTACTTCCTCAGGATCATCCCGCTCGTGGGCAGCCCGGGGCCGGCTGTGACCATCGACAGCTCGACGTCGTCGACCTGGCTCGTGGAGGTGCCCCGGATCTGGCGCACCGCCTCGACGATGAGGTTGTAGCCGTGGATGTATGCCTCCGAGAGCAGCCCACCTGATGTGTTGATCGGTATCTCGCCACCCACACGAATCCGGTCACCGCCCTCACAGAACGCCGCGGCCTCACCCCGCTCGCAGAACCCGAGCTCTTCCATCTGGAGCAGTGCTCCGAGGCTGAACGGGTCATAGAGCTGCGCCACGTCGATGTCGGACGGGCCTACGCCGGCGACGCGGTAGAGCTCTTGGCCGACATACCACGTGTCAGGCAGGCCCGACATCGGTGTGCGGTTGTAGGAGGTCTGGATCTCGGACTCAGGGGTGGCTGCTTGCGCAGCAGCGAGTATGTACGCCGGAGTCTGGCGGAGGTCCTTGGCCCTCTCGGCGCTGGTGACGATCACTGCTGCTGCTCCGTCGGTGTCGACACAGCAGTCGAGAAGGCGCAGCGGCTCGACGATCATCTGGGACTCGAGGTAGTCCTGATGGGTGATCGGCTTGTCGTGGAAGATGGCTTTGGGGTTTCGGTTGGCGTTCTCACGAAGCACCACCGAGTACCAGCCGAGCTGGGCGGGGTCGATGTCGAACTCGTGCATCCACCGCCTGCCGTACATGCTCGCCCACGACAGGGGGGTCAGCAGACCGAAGGGGAAGTAGTACCCGTAGTGAAGCGTGGGTGCCTCGCTCAGGTAGGTCGCATAGCCGTCGCCACGCCCGTAACGGTGCCCGGAAGCCTCGTTCAGGGACCGGTAGCACACCACGTAGTTGGCGACACCGGTGGCGACTGCGGCAGCGGCGTGCATCACGTTCGCGCAGCTGGCACCGCCGCCGAAGCTGATCCGGCTGCTGAACCGCAGGTTCGGGATTCCGAGTGAGCTGACGAGCACCGGCATCGACGTGCGCTCGAGCGTGAAAGCTTCGAGACCGTCTATGTCAGCCATCGTCAGGCCGGCGTCCTCGACTGCGTTCTTGATCGCCTCGCAAGCCATGTCGAGCTCGTCGCGCCCGGAGTTGCGTGTGTACTCGGTCTGCCCCACGCCGACTATGGCGGTGTTGTCCTTGATCAGGTTGGATTCGACGGGTGGCCTCCGGTCTGTCCGGTAGGTCCGGTCGATGTACTCCTTCAGCATCTGCGGTCCTTTCAAGCGATCCGAGCAGGCGCGGCGCTAAGCGGCTTTCATGAACTTGAACAGAGTCAGGTTCTCGTCGACGTCATCGAAGACGACCTCGACGGGCATGCCGATCTCGAGCTCTTCGGGAGCGATGCCGACCGGGTTGCTGATGAGCCGCGGTCCCTCGTCGAGCTCGACGAGTATGACCGTGTGGGGAGCTCAGAATGCGGGGTGGGGCGACTTGGCGTAGGTGATCCAGCTGTAGATCCTTCC
>JAHFUU010000092.1 GCA_023264915.1 Microthrixaceae bacterium
AGAGCCGCCGACGGCCACAAGACTTCGAACCCGGCGGCTGTGAGGCGAGCCGAGAGGGGGCCGAACAGCTCCGCGACCTCTTGGTCCTCTAGAGACACCGATGACGGCCGCGCATCTTGGAGCGCCCGTTCCAGCGGAGCCCAGATCCCGGCTCCTCGGCGCAGGGCCAGCAACAGATCAGCTTCGGCCTCGTCCCCAAGGCGAGACAGCAGCGCCGGTGGAGCGTCCCACAGGTCAGCAGCATCGATGACCAGGGAAGGATCAGTCGTGCTGCGCAACTGCAAGATGGCTGTGATTGGAGGGGTCACGTCCTCCAGCTCGGCTTCGAACCCGTCGACGGCAGCCGAGTCGGGACCTTCCGGGCGTCCTGCGTCTGGGCGCGGAGCCGGTGCGGCTGCCAGGTCGAGGCGGATCACGGGGCGGGCACCCCCTGCACTCGCACCGTGCGCGGCGGCCTCGATCCATCCGGGCCAGTCAGACACGACCGTCGACTCGATCGCGGCGAAGGCAGGGGACCTCGCCGCCACCGTCGCAGCAGAGGTCCGGACCATCGTGTCGGCAACGGCGTCGAGCGCCAGACCGATCGCTTCTCGGGCGGAGCGGACACGTACGGCCTGGCGCCCGATGGACGGAACCGGCAACGAGTGTGCCAACGGAGGCAGCAGGCTGGCAATGCTGCCGACGCGGAGCTCGTCGTCAGAGTCCAGCGGACCGACTCGCCAGGTGTCGACCCCGCTCGGGGTCATGGCGGGTGCCAACCGGCCGCGCGCGACCAGGGACAGCCCGAAGCGGATGATGCTCGCCCAGGCCACCAGCGTCGGATCGAGCTCAGAGGAGACGGGCAGCCCGGCGAGCACGTCGATCGCTGTGGTCATCGAGAGGCTGGCGGTGCTGACCACGCGGCGGCGAACGGACCGGCCGGCCGGGATGACCACCTCGATCTCTCGCCGCGTCGTCACGATCTCGGGGATCACCGGCCGCGCGCCTTGGTCAGCGGGCTTCCACAGCGAGATGCGCGAGAACCGCGGCGGGTCATCAGGCACGAACGTGGCGGCGACACCTGACAGGTGAGCCAACGACCGGGCACGTACGGCGGGCGCGCCCAAGTCGACCTGATCTGGCGACAGCGACATCCCGGTGACCATAGGCGCTCACTCGCCAAGGGTGGAACACCTGTCGGCAGACCACGCGGCACCCGTGCGGGCGGGGTTGGCGGCCCGAGGGAGCGGTCAGATCCTCAGACCCGTAGGATTCAACGATGGCCAGGCAACTTCGGGTGACGGATCGGCGACCTGCCGTGGATGCGTGCGGAGTTCGCACCCCGCTCCACGACAACCAGGGTGCTCGACGGTGACCGGCGAGCACCCGGATCTCCCAGATCGAAGCGTGCGTTCCTTCGACGATGCAGCACCCGGGGGGCCTGCGTGCCCGGCCCACCCTCTACCCGAGGCGGGCGCCTGATGGTTCCACCTCTCGGGCGCGCGGACCTGGTCGCTGACCGGTCGATCTCGGGCGTCGAGCTGTGCCGGGCATACTCAAAGCGCGCCGACCAGTGGATAGCAGAGCTGTTTGCCGAGGCGGGCGACCCGAGCGGCTGCGCACTGGTCGCGGTCGGTGGGTACGGGCGATCCGAGCTCTCCCCCAAGAGCGACATCGACATCGTGCTGGTGCACACCGGTCGCAGGGACATCGGTTCGATCGCGGAGAAGATCTGGTACCCGATCTGGGATGAGGGGGTCAAGCTCGGGCACGCGGTAAGGACCGTGAAGGAGGCGATCACCCTCGCATCCGACGACCTCGAGACGGCCACGTCGCTCCTGTCCACCCGCTTCGTGGCGGGTGACACGGCGCTAGCCGACGAGTTGGCAGCCAAGTCCCTCGGCCTGTGGCACAAGCGGGCGAAACGGTTCCTGACCGAGCTCTCGCGGAGCGTCAAGGATCGCCACGCACGCGTCGGTGAGGTCGCGTTCCGCTTGGAGCCCGACCTCAAGGAGGGGCGGGGTGGCCTGCGCGACGTGCACGCGATCCGCTGGGCCGAATGGGCCGAGACCGTGATGCTCGAAGGTGACGACGACATGCTCGGTGCCGCGTATGAGACGATCCTCGAGGCGCGAGCCGAGCTGCACCGCACCACGAACCGCTCTGGCGACCAGCTCGCTCTGCAGGATCAAGAGGTCGTCGCCGAGTACCTGGGGTACGGATCGGCTGACACGCTGATGAGGGCTCTGTCAGGTGCCGCGCGCGACATCGCATGGACCTCAGACGAGGTGTGGTACCGGATCGACTCCTCCCTGAAAGGGCCCTCCAGCATCCGCCTGCGGCGCGACAAGCCGATAGGGCCCGGCATCGTCTTGCGCGAGGGCGAGGTGGCCCTCACGCAGCAGGCCGACCTCAGTGGTGACCCGCTGCTACCCCTGCGAACGGCTGTGCTGGCAGCACAGTTGAATGCCCACTTCGAGAGAACCTCGTTGTGGCGAATCGCCGGTGAGGCGGGCCCCGTTCCCTTCGAGTGGAACGACGAGGCACGAGCCCTGTTCGCGAGCCTGCTGCTGGCAGGCGAGCCGGCCATCGCTGTCATCGAGTCCCTGGACCGCAAGGGCCTATGGGTGCGGTTCGTGCCCGAATGGGAAGCCGTGCGGTGCAGGCCGCAACGCAACGCGTACCACACCTACACCGTCGACCGTCACCTCTGCGTTGCTGCGGTGGAAGCGGCCTCTCTTGCGGATCAGGTGGACCGGCCCGACCTGCTCGTGGTGGGGACGCTCCTGCACGACATCGGAAAGGGCTACCCGGGAGACCACACCGCCGTAGGTGTAGAGCTTGTGGGCACCATCGGTGAGCGGATGGGCTACCCGGACGAGGACGTGTCCGTCCTCGAGGAGTTGGTTCGCCTTCACCTGCTGCTGCCCGACGTGGCCACCCGCCGGGACCTTGACGACGACGAGACGATCCACAGGGTGGCCTCCCAAGTTGGCTCACTCGAGATGCTCCGGCTTCTGCACGCCCTCACCGAGGCCGATTCGATCGCCACGGGCCCGGCGGCGTGGAACTCATGGAAGGCCGACCTGGTGGCCCAGCTCGTGTCTCGGGTTGCGCATGTCCTCGGTGGCGGATCTCCCCAAGACGTCACCAGCGAGGTGTTCCCGACGATCGAGCTGCTCGAGCGGATGGCAGGGCACAACCTCGACATCGACGCCGAGGGCAACCGACTCACAGTGATAGCCGAGGACCGACCAGGCCTCTTCAGCCGCGTCACCGGGGTTCTCGCCTTGCACGGGCTAGACGTCTTGCAGTCCCGCGCTTTCTCCAACGATGAGGGCATGGCTGTCGAGGTCTTCAAGGTCGAGAGCAGCATCGGACCGGTCATCCCATGGGACGGCGTGATCCGCGACGTCGGCCTCGCCCTCGAGGGCCGGCTCGCGTTGCGAGCTCGCCTCTCCGAGCGTGCGCGTCGCTACCGGCGCCCAACGAGCACCGGCACTCACACTCCAACGGTCCCTCCGATGGTCCAGTTCGACCTCGACACCTCGACTGCTGCGACCGTCGTCGAGGTGCACTGCCGTGATGCCATCGGCATGCTCTTCCGGATAACCGAAGCCATCGCCGAGCTCGACCTGGACATCCGCTCCGCGAAGGTCCAGACGCTCGGCGAAGAGCTCGTGGACTCGTTCTACCTTCGAGATCGCGATGGCAAGCGGGTGACTGACCCCGACTACCTGGCCGAGCTGGAGCGGGCGATCCTCCACGCTGTGACTGACTGACGGGGGAGCCCGGTGACCATTGGCGGTAGCGTGTCGAGGTGCCCGGGACCGGAACCGACAACCCCAACACTGGCCCCTGCGATGACGACTCGGTGACCGTCGACGAGCGGGTTCTGCTGCGCTGGAGCGAGTCTCTGGCAGGTATCGCTCGAACCGGTCTCAGCTTCACCGACAACCAGTACGAGCGCGAGCGCTTCGAGGAGATCCTCGCGGTTGCCGCAGACATTCGGATCGCATCTGGAAGCTCCTTTGACCGCGAGACGTTGGTCGACGAGTGGATGAAGATCGTCGGGACCGGCGTCGCCGGATACGTGACGCCGAAGGTCGCAGTGGGTGCAGTCGTCGGCAACGAGAACGGAGAGATCCTGCTCATCAAGCGCGCCGACTCGGGTATCTGGCTCTACCCGACAGGGTGGGCCGATGTCGGCTACTCAGCAGCAGAGGTCGCCGTGAAAGAGGTGCGCGAAGAGACCGGAATCGACTGTGAGGTGGTCCGCCTGATAGCAGTCTTCGATGGGCTCAGGCTCGGCTTCAGCCGCATCCCGCTCTACTCGCTCGTGTTCCACTGTCGCGCCAACGGAGGTCGCCTCCAGCCACATCCCCTCGAGTGTGCCGATGCGGGATGGTTTTCCGAGGACGACCTGCCCCAGCCCCTCGCCAACCCGCATCAGTGGGCCGCGCACGCCTTCGAAGCGATCCGGGGCAACCACGTCGACGTCCTGTATGACGAACCCCGCGTGCGCCCCTGGTCAGGCCCCGTCTCTGGCTGACCGAGGCCTCTCTCCGGCTGGCCCAGCGGGGATGCCGCCGGCCGTGCGATGATCGGGGGCCACAGAACCAAAGGGGGAGTCGACATGGGTGAGGTACCAGCCGAGATGCCTTCGGCCATCGAAGCGGCCGACGCCATCAAGCAAGGCCATTACACAGCTCGCGAGCTCCTCGAACGTTGCATCGCCGAGATCGAGGCAAGCAACGGAGCGCTCAACGCCTTCGTGCACCTAGACCTGGAGCACGCTCGGATCCAAGCCGACGCCGTCGATGCCGCCGTTGCGCGGGACGAGGATCCAGGCCCCTTCGGCGGGGTGCCAATAGGCGTCAAGGACCTCGAGGACTGCGCGGGGATGCCGACCTCCCACGGATCGCTGCTCTACAAGGATGGCCCCCCGGCCACGCATGACTCGATACATCTGTCCCGGCTGCGCGCAGCCGGAGCGATCCCTATCGGCAAGACAGCTGCTCCTGAGTTCGGCACACTGCAATACACCCATACCAAGGCTTGGGGCACGACCCGCAACGCCTGGAACACAGATCGGACCCCCGGCGGGTCCAGCGGCGGCTCTGCGGCAGCTGTCGCAGGAGGCCTGGTTCCGATGGCAACGGCGTCCGACGGGGGTGGCTCCACCAGGATCCCCGCCGGCTTCAGCGGGCTGGTCGGCATGAAGCCTTCATTCGGCCGGATCCCGGACCCGATGGCGGACCCGTCCCAGACCGCCGTCTACGGGGTCGAGGTGACCACGGTGAGGGATTCTGCCCGGCACCTCGACGTGGTATCGGGTCCTGATGACCGTGACCGCATGTCTCTCCCGCCGGCTGGCGTCTCCTATGAGGAGGCCATCGAACTCCTCGACGTGTCCGGGTTGCGGATCGCATGGTCTGTCGACATGGGTTACGCGGTAGTCGACCCCGAGGTTGCCGACATCGCGGGTGCCGCCGCGCACACGCTCGCTGAGGCGGCGAAAGTAGATCTCCTGGAGAGCGACGTGACGCTGACCGATCCCGTGCGCACATGGCTGTCCGCCGGGGGGTTGACCCTCTGGCTGGACATCGACTTCGACGAGCACTACCCCGACAGGCTCGATGATCTGACACCATTCGTGCGGATGGGGCTGGAGGCGACGGTCGATCGCCCGATGCGCACGATGGTCCGCCCCTTGAGGCGCCGGCTGCAGCTCGAGGAAGACGTCGCCGCGATGTTCGAGGACATCGACGTTCTCCTCACACCCATGACGGCAATCCCAGCCTTCACGGCCGAAGGGCCGCCACCTTTCACCATCGCCGGAGAGGACCTCGCCGAGAGGTTCGGTCCCGCGGCAGCTGCCATGAACGTACCGTTCTCGATGGTTGCCAACCTCTGCTGGAACCCGGCTATCTCGGTTCCTGCTGGCCTCAGCTCCGATGGCCTGCCCGTCGGATTGCAGATCATGGGCCGACGCCATCGTGACGACCAGGTGCTGCGCCTCGCGCGCCTGTTCGAGCAGGCCCAGCCCTGGCCCCGCCACGCGCCGATGGGAACCCCCGACGTCGACCTCGTGACGACCTGATGAGATCGCTTCTCGGGTCACCGAGGGCATCTACGGCCTTGCCCGTACGACCGTGAGCGGCGGCGAGTGGGCCACCCGCAGATCCAGGTGTGAGTGCTCTCGGGCCCTTGCCAGATGAGGGTGATAGACCCCGTCCCCCAGACGTGGCCCGTCGGGCTCGGGGCGAAGCTCCGTCAGCGTTCCTGATCGCGGAGGAACTGCTCGACCTCGTCGATGAGGCTCGGTCCTGTCTCGAACACGTTTGTGTTCTCGTCAAAGGACTCCTCGAGCTGGGCCACGTACTGGGCCGTCTCGTCGTCGCCCTGAACGACCTCGTCGACCTGCTCTTCATATGAGCGCGCGGCTATCTCGAGCTCGCCCGCCTCGACCTCGACGTGGAGCAACTCCGCGGTCTTCCTCACCAGAGCAAGGGCAGCTTTGGGAGACGGGGCCGTGGGGATGTAGGTCGGAACAGCTGCCCATAGCGATGCCGACGGGAGCCCTAGCTCATGGCAGGCCGCGTGGAGCACTCCGACTATGCCGGTCGGACCCTCATACCGGGATGGCATCAGCTTGAGATCGGACACGACCTTGTCGTCATAGGCTGTCCCGAACACCGACACAGGCCGCGTATGGGGCACCTCGGCCAGCAGGGCTCCGAGGGTGACGACAAGACGGACGTCATAGATGCGAGCAAGCCCTGTCACCTGTGAGCAGAACGTCCGCCAGTTGAGCTGCGGCTCGACACCGACCATCGTGATCACATCCAGGGACCGGGCGACCCGGGCAGCATCGGCGAAGTTGTTCTCGGGCCAGACGATCACCCGGCGGTTGTCGTCGTCGAAGCTGACTCTTGGTCGGGTTTCAGAGAAGTCATAGAAGCTCTCTGGATCGATCGTGGCGAACATCTTCGCGTTCCACGTGCTTCCCAGGTGCCGGACCGCGGTAGTCGCGGCGTTTCCGGCGTCGTTCCAACCCTCGAACGCCACGAGCATCACGGGCTCGTCGAGGTCGGGCTGGGTCAACCATCGCACATGCTCCAGAGCCGGGAAGGGCTCGAGTCCGTCGCTCGCCATCAGGTACCCCACCGTACCGGCTGAGAACGTCGAGCGAGAGGTCGAACATGTGACCCCAGAGAGGGTTCGGCCACCTTCGGATCAAGGGTCAGCGGGTTCGGCGCCAGCCGAGGACGAAGGCAGACCCCACAGCTTGTCGGGTCTGCCTTGTGCCCGTCGCTGCTCAGGAGTGCGTGAATGTGGCGGGGCCGTAGCACCCTCCGCCGCCGTACTTCACCGTGAGCGAACCGGCGGGAGCGCTGGGCACATGAATCGTGCCCGAGAAGTTCCCGATGGCGTCGGCCCGGACCCCCGTCAGCGCAAGCTTCAAGCCACCCGGGGCAAAGACCGCGACAGTCACGGCCGCACCTCCCTGGCTGACCGAGCCTCCAAAGGCGATGTCGAAGGGGTTGCCCGACCCTGAGTTGCTCGTTAGCGCGAACCCGCACGGCTTGGTCATCGGCGGCGCAGAGGATGCCGTCGGCCTGGTCGAGGTCGGAGCCGTGACGCTCGATGGCGGGGCGGAAGGCTTGGACACCGGCGGTGTCGAGGGGCTTGGCTGCGTGCTCGGTGGGACCGTCGACTTCGGCGAGGTTGAGGTCGTCTCGCTTCCGATCGAGGGACCTGTCCCCGGTTCGGGGTCCGGATCGGTCACCGGCGCTGGAGTCGTCTGTGCCGACGGACCAGGTGTTGGGACTGATGCGCCCGTTCCCGAGGAGGTCACCGTCTCCACATCAGCATCTCGCGAAGCTCCCGCACGTGTCGCGCCGACGCCCACCGCGGTGACCACGGCAACTGCTGCCACACCTGTGACCATTCGAGTCAGCATCGTGTCTCGGTCTGCTCGCTGGAGGCGGGCGTTCAGCCGGCCCGCATCTGTACCGGGCTTGACCGTGCGAGCGTGTTCTGAAAGTGCGGCCCGAAGGATGTCTTCCTCGTTCATCTCGCCTCTCCAGTCTCTGTGGTGCCAGCGGTGGGGTC
>JAHFUU010000544.1 GCA_023264915.1 Microthrixaceae bacterium
ATCTGCCGGTTCCCTTTGCGAGATAGCCGGTGTCGTACCTGGTCGCCGGAGGAGGCGTCGATGGGGGCGGTGCCGTTCCAGGACGCGAAGTGGTTGCGGTCGGGGAACCTGGTGATGTCTGCGACCTCGACCAGCAACCGGGCAGCACCGGAGGGGCCGATGCCGTGTAGGTCCAACAAGCCGGTGCCAGTGACCGCGACCAGCTCGCGGAGCTCCTTGTCCGCGGCCTTCTTCCGGGCATAGATGCGTTCCAGGTCGCCGGTCAGTTCGGCGGCGAGGCGGCGTCTGGTCTTGCCGGCCACATCGCGCGGACGGACCTTGGCCAGCAACGCTTTGGCTTGGGCGGCGGACAGGTCCTTCTTGGGCCCGCCTGGGATCAGCTCCAGCAATAGGGCGTGCAGCTGGGAGATCTTCCGGGTGTGCTCCTCACCGAGTTGACGGCGACGGTCTGCCAGCAGCCGCAGCACGTCGAGGTCGGCATCAGCGACCAAAGGGCGTAGCCCTGCGGCCCTGGTGCCGGCCAGGGCAATCGAGTGAGCGTCGGTGGCGTCGGTCTTACGGCCCTGCCCGATCGCATAGACCCGGACCTCGGCAGACAGTTTCGGCGGCACATCGACCACCTCTTCGCCGGCCGCGAGCAGACGTTGAGCGACGTGCCGGCCGATCCCACGACAACCCTCGATCGCCCACACCCGGTCGCCGAACCCAGCAACGTCACGGCGCATCTGGGCGAGCCCAGCGGAGTCAGTGGCGTACCGGGCAGCGGCGAGGAGAACGGTCTCGTCGCCGGCCATGACCTCGATCGTGACCGACCGCTTATGTGGATCCATCCCGATCACGACCCGCTGCTGTTGTTCTTGACCTGCCATCACGCGCACCTCCTGAACGATCACCGATAGATCGGGTCAGGAGGGCACCGCTGCTTAGAGCAGAGCAATCCCTTCTTGAGCCACTCCCGCCCAGCGGTATCCGGGACCACGCAGGCCATGAGAGAGCCACACCGCGAACAGTGGGCAGCCGATGTGAGAGCGACGACCCCGGACACCTCGACCGAGCCTGGCCAGGCACCGGCCGTGTGTCAATGAAACAAGCAGTCGATGTGCGGACGGCCATCGGCTGGACGATCCCTTAAGAGCCCGGAGCCGGTGAGTGACCAAGCCCTCACCCGCATCGGGGAGAGCCGACACCCCAAAGCGCGTGACTCTTCGGTCCCCCGTATGGGGGACGAAGCCCCGGACATTTAGGCGGATATTCAGAAGGGTCTGAACGGTTGCGCCGTCGTCTGGCGACGGCTAGGAGATTGGAGAGAGTTATGCGCAGCAGGTTGTCTCTGGCGGCACTGGCTGTCGCCCTGGTTGGGGCCTTCCTGGTCCCCCACACCGCGCTCGGGCTCGGGCACCACAGCGCCCGGATGACCGGCACCGAGCACTTCCGAGTCCTGTCCAGCAACCCCTCCAACAAAGCGGTCCCGGTGGTGGTGGCCACTGGCCCGATCCATGCGAAGGGCAGGGACATCGTGCTCAGCCAGCACAAGGACAAGTTCGTCTTCCCGATGGGCGCGGTGATCGCCGTGCACACCCCGACTGGCCATCACCAGTCCCATGACGCGACCACCTGCTACACCAAGTTCACCGAGCACGGCACCTACCGGGTGACCCGCGGCACCGGCGCCTACGCAGGCGCCCACGGCTCTGGCACCTACCACGTCGTGGTCCAGATCGTGGCTTGCCCGAACCACCGACCGCGCTACTTCAACCAGCAGATCAACGCCAGCGGGCCGCTGACCAAATAGCATTGGGAAAGGGAGCTGGACTGGCGTGCCGCTCCCGCAACCTCCAGTCCAGGGCCCCAGGAGACTGGGCTTGAGCGAGGAGCCGCTCAGTGGGCGACACAAGCTCCCGCTATGCCGCTGTCCGTGTACCGCTCATGTCGATGTGCGGGCGGGTGCTCGCTCGATTGCTTGACGCTCTAGTGACAGAGTCGTGCACATGGCAGACCTGGTGATCACCGTGCCCGACGCTCTCGCCGAGGACCTGCGAAACCTCGACATCGCGACCAGCGCCGTCTGCCAGCGGGCGCTGCTGGACTCGGTCACGTCTCGACGGCCACGAGCGACTCCCAGTGTCGAGGCTGCCGGGCCAAGCCTGACCTACCGAACGCAGGCTGTGGTGGATCATGCTCGACAACTCAGCGCGGCACCCACTTCAGCCGATCTGTTGCGAGGGCTCGCGGCGGAAGGCGACTTTGCTCGCGAGGTTCTCCTAGTCGTGGGTGTGGACATCGGAGAATTGGCTGACGAGGTAGCGGCTGACGCGCGGACAACCGCGCACCGGGCCGATCCACTCGACCAGGTCCTCGACCGCGCGGTCGCCCGCGCTCGAGAACTCGGATCTGGATACGTTGGGAGTGAGCACCTGCTGCTCTCGCTCGTCGGAGCCGCACCCGACGAACTGGTCGCTCGCGCTCTACGGGTCCAAGGTGTCGAGCCTTCGAAGCTGGAGCCCACGGTCGTCTTCATGCTCGCCGGGTTCGCTTTCGCCCGCAGCAGTGGTGGACTGGCCAGCAAGTCCGTGTGACGCCCCACCCGAAGCGCACTCTCGTGCCGCTGACATGGACGGCATCGCGTTCCGCTCATGCCGCTGTCCGCGCTCGGATCTGCCGATGAGCGCTAGGAGCCCTGCTC
>JAHFUU010000545.1:0-1467 GCA_023264915.1 Microthrixaceae bacterium
CGCACATGTTCACTACGACCACCTCGTTGTCATGGCACAGCGACACCACCTCGGCGGGCACCCCGAGGCCGGCGACGAACATCGATGCACCACCGTCGATGACCTGTTGCACCTGGCCCAAGAGGTCGCCGGGCATCGCTGTCAGCAGGTCGACCCCGAACGGCTTGTCGGTCAGCTCGCGGACCCTGGCCATCTCGGCCTCCATCTGGCCCTGGATGATCATCGTGGCGGCGCCGAGGCAGCCGATGCCACCGGCTTCGGACACCGCTGCTGCAAGCGACGAGTAGGCCACGCCGCCCATGCCCGCCAGCATGACGGGATGCTCTATGCCAAGTCGTTCGGTCAGTCGGGTTCGCATGATCGGTTCAGCTCCTTCAGGTCTCAGGTCTCAGGTGTCAGGTGTCAGGTCTCAGGTCTCAGGTGTCAGGTCTCAGGTGTCAGGTGTCAGGTCTCAGCCCTCAGGTGTCAGGTCTTCGGCTGTCAGGTGTCAGGTGTCAGGTCTTCGGCTGTTGGGTCACCTGGTTCTCGCAGGGCACAGGCCTCGTGCATCGACCGTCGAACCCACCGATGAACTGGGCATCCGTCGGGGACCGCGCCGCGCCACTGGCCAGGAGCGCTCGCCAGCATTCGACAAGGTGACTTCAGCTGTGCGCCGGGAGAGATGCATTGGACGGTTCGCCCCGTTGAGGTGGCGACTGCCCGCGATGCTACCCACTACTGATTCTCGGGTCAATAAGCCGTGGAGCGCGTGCGGGGTCATCGGGCGAAGGTCGAGACCGCCAGCGCGCACAGGCACAGCGAGATCAGGCCAATGGCGACGATGTAGCTCGCGGCAACTGCGGGCTTGGCCGTGTAGGGGCCCATGATCTGGCTGTCCCGTGAGAGCCCGTACATGAAGGCGAGCAGCGGCACCAGCAGCACCGCATTGAGGACCTGGGTCAGCACGAGCACTGCGACGAGCGGAACGCCCGGCAACAGCACGAGCCCGGCCGAAAGGGACATGACGCCCACATAGGTGACATAGAACAGGCGGGCGTCGCCAAATCGGTCATCAAGAGCCGATTCGGTCCCGACGAACTCCGAGACCGAGTACGCGGTCGACAGCGGCAAGATGGCCGCGCCGAGGATCCCCGCGCCCACAAGACCCGCACCGAACAAGACACCGGCCAGGTCACCCGCCAGCGGTTCGAGTGCTCGGGCGGCATCAGCCGCGTCATCGATCGAGATGCCTCTGGCACGCAGGGTCGCCGCGCAGGCAACCACCACGAACGCGCCGATGACTCCGGTCAGCACCGCGCCGACGACCACGTCGACCTTCTCGAACCGCAGATCGTCCACGGTGAGACGCTTGTCGGCGGCATAGGACTGGATGAAGCTCAAACCCCACGGTGCCAGCGTGGTGCCGATCGTCGCGGTCGCGATCAGCACCGCCTCCCGTTCAAAGGGCATCGAAGGCACGAGCAGCCC
>JAHFUU010000545.1:1477-2674 GCA_023264915.1 Microthrixaceae bacterium
CTGATCCCCAGTCGGGGTGGGCCAGCACCCCGGCCGCCAGGTAGGTGATGAACACAGCGCTGATCGCCATGAACACGTGCTCGACGCGATGGAAGCTGCCACGGGTGACCAGGCCCGTGACGAGGATCGCCGCCAGCGGGACGCTCAGGTAGCGTGAGATGCCGAACAGCTCGAACCCGGCGGCGATCCCGGCGAGCTCGGCACAGGTCGTTCCCAGGTTCGCGACGACCAACAGGGTCACCGCGACCGCAGCGAGTCGCACCCCGAAGCGTTGCCTGATCAAGCCGATCAGCCCCTGGCCCGTGACCAGGCCCATGCGGGCCCCCAGGCTGTGGAACAGGACGAGGAAGACAGTCGAGATCGCCAGAACCCACAGCAGCTCGTACCCGAAGCTGGCGCCGAGGACGGAGTAGGTCGTTATCCCTGCGGGGTCGTCGTCTGAGAGGCCGGCGAGAAGGCCCGGGCCCACGACCGCCACCAGAAGGGAGATCCGGCCAGCGCTGCGGGCGCGACCACGACCGGTCCTGGGAGAGCCAACGGCAACCCCTGGGCGGCTCAACGAGGATCGTCCTGCGGATCGACAGCCCCGTGTCCAGGCCCCAGACGTGCCGACGCTGGGGCGGCACGCTCGCGGCGGCGGCGGTGGCGCAGGAACCGGCGCCGCCTCGGAACCTCCCGCAACCTCTGGAGCCGGTGCGCGTCCGCTGCCGGCAGCACGCCGAGCACCGGGTCAAGCCGCTCGTCCCCCATCGCCGCCATCAGAGGGGCGGCGAGCTCGGGGGGCGCACCCGACAGTGCACCCGCAGCGCGCGAAGGATGGACGGTCGCGAGCACGTCAGTGGCCGCAGCGACAGAGAGGCGACTCAAAAGGGCTGCGAGCTCTGCCTCGTCGAGGTGATGCACTGCCGCCTTCGAGGTGGCGAGCTGCACCTCGTGGCCCCTGGCCGACGTGAGGTGCAGCATCGACCAATCGATGGCCTCCTCGTGCAACCGGTCCGCCAGCCAGCCGAGTCCCAGGCGCCTGCACACAGCACCGAAGCCCACGTCTGCTGCACCGACCACCAAGCGGTCATCAGACCGGCGGGTCAAGAGCACATCACCGACACGTGCCAGCCGCGCACCCGCGATGTCGACGACCTGGCTGTCGAGCACGTCACGACCCAACAACAGCTCGCTGGTACCCAGGGGGCGATCACT
>JAHFUU010000546.1:0-1900 GCA_023264915.1 Microthrixaceae bacterium
AGCCGTGCGCCGGGGGCGCAGCCCCCGAAGGACCCAGCGCTTGTGGGGCCAGGGTCGACACCCATCAGATGCTCACAAGCGCCTATCCGGCGGGGTGGGGGCTCAAGCCGCGCGTCGGGGCGCAAGTGGGGCGCTGGAGCGGGCCGTGAGAACCGTGCTCAGAAGAGCTTTGCTGTCAGCTGCTTGCGGTAGGAGATCGTGCGCTCGTCACCCGGGCCGAGGAGCTCGAGCAGGTCGAGGTACTCCTGGCGTGCGGCCTCGTCCTCCTTGACCTGATCGAGCAGGGCAAGCAGGCGGGCCTCGATGTCGATCCCTTCGATCGAGTCAGCAGTTCGCGCAAGCGCAGCGATTCGACGGGTGTGCTCGGACTCGGGGACACGGTCGAGCAACGCCAGGGCCTCGTCGGTGCGCCCATCCCTGGCAAGCAGCTCGGCGAGAGCCGTGATCGCCACCTCGTTCGGCGGGTCGAGCTCGAGCGCCGCAAGAAGCGAGGCCTCGTCACCGACCGCGATGAGCTGGGCGACCTCGGATTGCTCCTCTGTAGGAAGCAGCTTGTCCACGAACTCCTGGACCTTGTGCTCGGGCAGAGCTCCCACGAAGCCGTCCACGACCTTGCCATCTTTGATCGCGTACACCGCGGGGATGGACTGGACGCTGAACTCCGCAGAGATCTGCGGGTTGGAGTCGGTGTCGACCTTTGCCAGGACGACCTTTCCACCCGTGGCCTCGATGACCCGTTCGAGGATGGGCCCCAGCGTCTTGCAGGGGCCGCACCAGGCTGCCCAGAGGTCGACGACCACCGGGCCCTGCTTCGAGCGCTCGACCACTTCGGTGACGAAGGTCGCGTCGGTTACATCCATTGGGCTCTCCTTGTCAGGACATGAAGGCTAACGGGGCTCCGCCCCAGCCCGAAAAGCCGGCTCCCTTGCCATTCCTGTGGGTCGTGTTGGCTCGGCGTTGTTCAATTCGTGCTCGTCGCTCCCTTCGCCGTGTGTCTGCCTCTGCAGGTGTAGATGTGCGACACCTCGCATGTTCTCGCTTGAGACCCGGGCCTTGCAGATCAAGATGACGGCCCAGCCCTCCAGGATCGCCAACCCGACAAGGAGGCCAAGAACACTCGCGACGACGTCTCCGCCAGCTTGCAGTACATGTCCGGCTCGGTCGCAACTGCCGAGACAGCGCCAACAACCAAGCGTTGCAAGGGCCTTGGTGAGCCTTGGAGCGCTGCGAGCCTCGGCTACCTCCTGTCCGATCAGCAAGATGCCATCGGGCTCAACACCTTGCCCAGGCGGTGTCTGTTGTCGTGCGAACGTTTCGGCGGCGCTCTGAACATCCCCGTGCCACACGTAAGAAAGCAAAGGGCACGAGGACCCTCCGGACCCTTGCCTGTGCTACTTTGTCCACAGATCGCTGAGTTGCGACGATGGGAGTGTTGGGAGATGACGAGGGGGCATGTCGTCGCGGGAGTCCTGCTCGCGTTGAGCGCGACCGCCTTTCTCGGCTGCCACGACGACAAGCCGAGCGGCCCGAACCACGCGGCGGATGTCTCGGCGCCTACCACCGGGGCCCCAGGCCGCCTGCCTGGGGGCGGTTCGGTTCCGTTGCCGCCCACAACGTCGGCGAAACCTGTGTCGGCGGAGTCCGAGCGGACAGTGGCGGTGGTAGCCGGGTCGAACGCTGCACCTGGGGCTCTGGCGTTGAGTGAGGTTCAGCGTCGTTGCCTTGGTGCTCGGCTGGATGCCGATCTTGAGCTTCGTGGGGCGCTTGGCGCGGATCCGTTGCAGTCGCCCCGGTATGGCGATCTAGTGCAATTGGCCAAGGACTGCATCAACGCGACCACCAACGCTGACCGATTCGCCACGAGTCTTTCGGCGCAGTCCGGGGGTCGCTTGTCGGCAAC
>JAHFUU010000546.1:1910-2671 GCA_023264915.1 Microthrixaceae bacterium
GGGTATGCGGTGCTACCGGGCGATGAGGTCTCGAAAGTCATTCAAGGGGGCTTGACGCCAGGATCGGCTGATCCGGAGGCCGGGAAGCGGCTGCGGGCGGTGTTGGACTCTTGCGGCGTCGATCAAGCGCTGTTGAGCCCGATCGGGACGGGCTGATGCGCCACCGTCGGCCCCTGCCGTGCAACGGGGTGGCGGGTTCGTTCGAAGTACTGATGTTGGCTACTGAGCGATGAGGTGAGGAATTGATGCGCGAAGGATCTGATAGCAGACACCGCGGACTCTTGACCCGTCTCTGCCTGCTGGTGACGGTCTGCCTGTTGAGCGGTTCGGTGTCGGCGCTCGTTGATGTCGTCGCGCACTCCGGGCCGGCGTCGGCCACACCACAGGTCCCGTGGCTGTTCGGTGATTGGCACTTGGTCGATCGCACCGGTTCAAGCGGGCCCAAGCTCCTGAACGGGGTCCAGGCAGCGTCGTCGGGCAACTGGACGGTATTCGCTTCGGGTGAACCCGCGAATGGAAACAACGGCCGCGCGCAGATCTGGCGGAAGAACATGTTGACCGGTGCCGTCGACATGGTGTCGGTGACACCTTCGGGTGTGGCAGGGGATGCCGACTCCTACCTGCCGGTTGTCTCCTCGGACGGTCGGTATGTGGCTTTCCAGTCGACGGCCACGAACCTCGCCTCGCCCGCCGGCAACGGTAGTCATCAGATCTACCGACGTGACATGGCTTCCGGGACGACCGTGCTGGTGTCGAGCAAA
>JAHFUU010000547.1 GCA_023264915.1 Microthrixaceae bacterium
TGTCCTTGAGCCCGATGTCGCGCTTGAGGAGGGATTCGGCCAGATCGCCGATCGGCGCCGCAACAGCGCAGCAGAGCCCGAAGAACACGTCGCCCCAGAACTCGAACGGCCCGAACTTCAGCCCGGCGATGGCCACGAGGACAACCGCGGTCAGCACACCGCCGATGAGCCCTTCTATGGTCTTGTTGGGGCTGATCGTCGTGAAGGTGCGCTTGCCGTACAGCTTCCCCCACAGCAGCGCCCCGGCGTCAGACGCCACCGAGGCCAGTATGGCCATGATGAGGATCGACGGGCCCTGCTCGTCGTTGGTGTAGCCCGACTCGGCGGGGACGGTCCTGATCCTGAAGATCAGCGAAGCGAACGAGCCGAACATCCCGACCCAGACGATCGCGAAGAAGGTCACGGCCAGGTTGCCCAGGGGCCTCTCGGTCGCCAACCCCATCACGAACCACAAGAACGCGAAGAACACGGTGAGGAACAGCACCAGGGGGATCGCCACCTCGCCCGAGGTGAATGCCGCGATGGGCATCGCCACCAGTGCGGCCCATCCCACGGGGAGCACCGGCTTGAAGCGACGGGTTCCGACCGCTGCCAGCAGCTCCGCGCCAGCGAGGAAGATGACCGCTGTTATCAACAGGACACCGAGGGCTCGTGGCGCCAGCGCGAAGATCGCCCATGCGACCAGGCCCATCGGCACACCTATCAAGACGGCCGCCTTGATGTTGCTACCGCCCCCTCCCGGTCCGGTCGGTGCAGCAACACCCAACCGCTCGACAACTGTCTTGTTGTCACCGCCGGGAGGGTTGGCGGCGCGGCCAGGACGCGCGCCGCGGCCAGTCTCGGGGTTCGGCTCGGGACCTGACCGGGCACCTGAGGGGGCCCTCCTGCCGATCTTCTTGGCAGCTGGCACCGGCGAGGTCGTCCCGGTGGCTCGGCCCGCCTTGCCCTGCCGGACAGGGTCCTGCACCGACCCGCGCTCTGGCGGCCTCGGCATCGTGAGGTCGGGCATCTCGACGTCCTCGAGGGACAAGAAGTCGTCTTGGGTCTGCGGGTCGCCGGGCGCGAGAGCACCCAGGCGCTCGTCGTCGCTCAACAGGTCGGTGATGGACGAGTCGTCCCAGGTGTCGTGCTGGTCCCTGTAGCGGGGGCTGCCTGTCGAATCGGCAAAGGAGTCCCAGGCAGCCTGGTCGCCATCGGCCTCGGCGGTCTCGCCGATGACCACCTTGGGCACCTGCCCTGTCGCCGGCTCGGTCCAGTGGGGCAGAGCCACGTCACCGGTCGGGGGCTCGACCGACAGCACGAGCTGGCCGCTGGCATCTCGTTCAGGTGGAGGCTCGCCGCCGGGCTCGAGCTCTGAGGGCCTGGCATCGGGCTCGACGCCGCGCTTGCGATCCTTGCGACGCTTGCGCTTGGAGGCATCTGGTGGGCCTGCCGGTTCGGGACCGGCCTTGCCACCCTGGCCGCCAGGCGGCTCAGAGCCCACCTCGGGAGCACCGATCGAGACCTGCGTGGGCGTCGAGGACCCGCCGGGGGCTGTACGCCGCTCGACGGGTGCGACCTTGGGGCGCTTGATGGATGACGGATCGGCTGAGCCAGACGGCAGGGGGAGCCGTATCGATGCCTTCTTGTCCGGAGGCGGTGCCGCCGGGCGATCGCCGTACCGGGGCAGGTCGCCCCCCCGGCGCTGGGCCGTGGTTGGCTTGCCGGCGACCTCTGCGGCCCTGTCGGGTTGGATCAGCCGGACGCCCTCGGCGCCGGCTGGTTCATCGGGGGTGCCCGCAGGCTCACCCCCGCGCGCGTCCCCACGCCCGGAGTCGTCATCGTCACGGCCGAACATCGACTTGGGTGGCACCAGAGATCAGTCCTCTAGGAGCTCGTGCTCCTTGTCCTGCAACGCGGCGTTGACGTCTGCCTCGTGCTTGTGGATCATCTTGTCGAGCTCCTTCTCGTAGCGCTGCAGCTCGTCTTCGGTGATGTCGCTGTCCTTTTGCAGTGCCTCGAGCTCGTGCCGTGCCCCCCGGCGGACGTTGCGCAGCGCGATCTTGCCCTCTTCTGCCTTCTTGTGCACGACCCGGACGAGCTCCTTGCGGCGCTCCTGGGTGAGAGGCGGGAAGTTCAGCCGGATCGATACCCCGTCGTTGCTGGGGGTGAGCCCGAGATCGGAGTTCTGTATCGCCTTCTCTACCGCACCGACTGAGGACTTGTCATATGGGGTGATGAGGAGCTGGCGAGCCTCGGGCACCGTGACCCCCGCGATCTGCTGCAGCGGGACCTCGGTTCCGTAGTAGTCGACCTTGAGCTTCTCGACCAGCTCGGGGTTGGCCCGCCCTGTCCGGATCTTGGCGAACTCGTGACGGGCGTGCACCACGGACCTCGCCATCTCCTCGTCTGTCGCCTCGAGGACGAGCTCAGCCAGCTCTGCACTCACACCTCTGCCCGCCTCGGGCCCACAGGGCCAGAAGGAACGCCAGAAGGAAGGCCAGAACGAAGGCCAGAAGGCGTCTGGCTGGCGCGGGCAGGGGCCGCATCCTCACCCCACCCACGACAGATGACCGCTGCACGGGGTTTCATCGCACCAGTCCTTTCTGGACCGAGCCCGGCTGCGGGCAGGGTCGCGGTCTCGTCATCTGACAAGAGTACCGATGGAGCCACCTTCGACCAGGGCTCTCAC
>JAHFUU010000093.1 GCA_023264915.1 Microthrixaceae bacterium
GCCGGTAAGCAGTGACGACGCGATGACAGCTGACTGGTCTCGATTGCCCTATGAGTTGATCGAGCGGATCTAGACGCGCATAACCAACGAGGTCGACGGAGTGAACCGGGTCGTGCTAGACGTGACCAGCAAGCCTCCCGGCACCATCGAGTGGCAGTAGCACGCGACCGGCCCAGCGGGTGAACCCGTCCCGGCCCCGACGCGTCCTGGCCCCGCGCCTCCCCGGGGACAGGCGTGGGCAACGGCGTGCGCGTGGCCTCGGTACCGTGGAAAGGTGAGTCGACCCGCCGAGCAGTACTTCCACCATCGACCCACGGCCCACTCACGGCCGGGCACCGTCACGCTTCCCCTCGATGAGGTCGACGCCCAGCTGACCACTGACCGGGGCGTGTTCTCACCTGACCGTCTCGACCCCGGGACCCGGTACCTCCTGCGGGCCGCCCCGCTGCCCGGATCGTCAGGAGGCGGGCCTGTCAACCTGTTGGATCTTGGGTGTGGCTACGGGCCGATCGCGGTGGCACTCGCCTTGCGATGCCCGGGCGCCACCGTCTGGGCCACCGACACAAACGAGCGCGCCATCGACCTGTGCCGGCACAACGCTGCAACCGCGGGCGTCACCGGCCAGGTCAAGGCCTGCCTCGTCCAGAGCGAGCCTGAGGCGCCCGGTGGTGCCCGCGACAGCTCCGCGACCGGCACCGGCGGCGCATCCGAACCGGGCCTGCCGCCCTCGATCAAGTTCGACGCCGTCTACTCCAACCCGCCCATCCGGATCGGCAAGCCCAGGCTCCACGCACTGCTGCTCGACACCTTGGACCGGCTGGGCGCGGACGGCAACGCCTACCTGGTGGTGCACAAGCATCTCGGCTCGGACTCGCTCCAGCGATGGTTGACCGGCCAAGGCTGGCCAACCGAGCGCCTCGGGTCCCGCGCCGGCTACCGCATCCTGCACGTCGCCCGAGAGCCGGCAGAGAACAGCTGACAACAGGTGTGGATTGGCGGCTCAGATCCTCGAGGGATCCACCTCTATGCGAAGCCGGCCCGCCGGGCGCGGTGTCCGGGCAATCACGTCACAGAGCGTCTCGTGGTCAAGCGATCTCAGCAGCCACACGCCCTCACTCGGGCCCAGAACCTCGACGCCGGGCACGGCAATCGAGTCGACGAAGGCGCCCGCAGCAGCCCCCGACACGGCTGCCAGCGCGGTCATCGGCGGGAGCCGCAGCAGCTCACGGCGTTCGCCCTCGGCGCGACTCATCCTGCTCGGGTCACCGAGGCGGGCAGCCTGGATGACCTCGTGGTCGGGCATGCGCGTTTGCACTATCAACCGGCCACCTGCGTGGCCCGGCACCCCGCCACCTGCGTGGCCCGGCACCCCGCCACCTGCGTGGCCCGGCACCCCGCCACCTGCGTGGCCCGGCGACCCGCCACCTGCGTGGCCCGGCAACGGGCCGCCGGTCGCCTGGGGCGAGCCGCCGGTCGCCTGGGGCGAGGTGCCTCCGGTGCCGAACCTGGCACGTGACCGTCCTCCCACCAGCCGGGCACCCCGCACCACAAGGGCCAGCGCCTGCTCCGCCGCCCGGTACCGGGGGGCGAGCAACTCCTGGTCGAAGTCGAGGTAGGCGACGACATCTGCTGAGTGGATCTGGTGGAGCACCGACTCGGTACCTATGAACACCCGTGCCGTTGGCATGTCCTGCATCCGGTGCTCGGCGGTGACCTCGACCACATCGGTGCCTGCGAGTGCCTCGATCTCCTCGCGCAGCCGGGCAACCCCCACGCGGAGGTTCTTCAGCTTCGTCCCACCACAGGATTGGCACACCATCGGGCGCACCTGCCCGCAAGCGCCACAGAACAGCTCGGCGTCGTCGTTCTGGCGAGCCCGCGCCTGACAGCTGTCGCAGCGGGCCAGATCGCCGCAGGTCGCGCAGGCCAGCAACCGCGCGCGACCCTTGCGGTTCAGCACGCACACGACCCGGGCCCCGGACCGCAACACCTCCGTGAGCAGCTCGCTCAGGATCCCCCGTGCCGGGTCCTCGCGGCGCATGTCCACCGTGTCAAGGATCGGCCAGCCCGCTCGTTCCACAGCCCGCGGCCCCTCGATCAAAGGACCGGCAGCCAGTGCCTCGAGGGTGGGCATCGGCGACACGAGGACCACCCTCGCGCCGCAGCGTCGAGCGCGCTCGATGACCACATCCCGCGCATGCCAGGTGGGCGCCCGCTCTTCCTGGTACGCCTCGTCATGCTCGTCGAGAACCACCGCTGCACCCAGCTCGCGAACCGGTGCCCACGCCGCGGCGCGTGCCCCGACCACGAACGAGCAGCCAGCGCGCGCTTGGGGCCAGCCACCGGGCATCACCGCAGCGGGCAGGCCCGCTCGTCGCAGCCTCGCGCCGAGGTGCCCCGCTCGGGCCAGCGCTGGGGCAAGCACCAGGCAATCACCGAGCGCAGCCGCCTTCACGAGCACCGCGAACGGATCCGCTGCCGGCGGCAACCTCAGGGTCACGACTCCGGATCGTCCAGCAGCTTGCAATGCCTCATCGGCAAGGGACTCGATGGCCGCCGGCCCCGGTACCGACACATCTGGCGGGCGCGCAGCTGCTGGCGGCAGCCGTGGCACCGCCCGCTCGGAGGTGGCCGTCTGACAGAAGTGCGACCGCTTGCCCGCCCACCTCCATGCTGCCCACTCCGCCAGGTCCAGCAGGTCCGGCGCGGGACCCCACCCCGTCACCTTGGCCACCGTCAGCAGCCTCACTCCTTTGGGGGGCTCGACGTCGTCGGCCACGACCCAGCCCCTGATACGACGACCGTGGAGCTCGATTCGCACCACCGACCCCAGCCGGATGCTGGGCCCGAGCGAATCAGGGACCAGGTAGTCGAAGGCTCTGTCTATCGCAGCCACATCGGGAAGGACCCGCACAACGCGGCCGCCGGTCACGACGAGGAGGTCAAAGACCGAGGGCGGACTTCAAGTCGTCGACCTTGTTGGTCTGCTCCCACGTGAACCCCTCGTCGGACGTACGGCCGAAGTGACCGTACGCAGCGGTCTCGCGGAAGATCGGCCGGCGCAGGTCGAGGTCACGCAGGATGGCCGCCGGACGCAGGTCGAACACCTCTCGGACTGCCTTTTCGATCTGGGAAGGGTCGACGGTCTCGGTGCCGAAGGTCTCCACGAAGATCGACAGCGGGTGGGCGACGCCGATGGCATACGCGACCTGAAGCTCGCAACGGCTGGCGGCGCCGGCGGCCACGAGGTTCTTGGCCGCCCATCGGGCCGCGTAGGCGGCCGAGCGGTCGACCTTGGAGGGGTCCTTGCCCGAGAACGCGCCGCCGCCGTGACGCCCCATGCCGCCGTAGGTGTCGACGATGATCTTGCGTCCCGTCAGGCCCGCGTCTCCAACCGGGCCGCCGATCACGAACCGGCCCGTCGGGTTCACGAAGACCTCGAAGTCGTCGTCGGCGAACTGCTCGGGGAGGACGGGCTTGATCACCTGCTCGATGAGGTCCGGCTTGATCTCTGAGTCGCGGTCGACCCCGTCGTTGTGCTGGGTCGAGATGAGCACGGTCCGCAGCCGGACCGGCTTGTTGTCCTCGTAGTCGATGGTCACCTGGGTCTTGCCGTCCGGGCGAAGGTAGGGGACCTTGCCGGACTTGCGGACCTCGGCGAGTTGCTCGGCCATCCGGTGCGCCAGGTGTATCGGGGCCGGCATCAACACGTCGGTCTCGTCACACGCGTAGCCGAACATCATCCCCTGGTCGCCGGCGCCCTGCTTGTTCAGCAGGTCCTCGCCGCTGGCCCCGCTGCGCACCTCCTCTGAGTCGTCCACGCCTTGGGCGATGTCTGGTGACTGCTCGTCGATCGCGCACAGCACCGCGACCACCTTGCCGTCATACCCGTAGGACTCACGGTCATAGCCGATGTCACAGATCGTCTGCCGGGCTATGCCGGGGATGTCGATGTAGGCGTTGGTGGTGATCTCGCCACCGATGAGGCACATGCCGGTGGTCACGAAGGTCTCACACGCCACCCGGCTCCTGGGATCCTCGCCCAGCATCGCGTCGAGCACAGCGTCAGAGATCTGGTCGGCCATCTTGTCGGGATGGCCCTCGGTAACCGACTCGGAAGTGAAGGTCCAACTGCTCACAAAGGTCTCCTGTTCGTCTCGATCTCCCCAACACGAAGGCGCGCGGCCAGCCAAGGTGGGTCCAGGACAGGAGCGAGCCAGGGCGGTGCCCGACCGACAGGCGGCACCGGGTGACCAGGGTAGTTGACCCGCTCATGGCGATCTCCAATCGGCCGGCCCCGGAACCGCCCCCGGAACCGCCCCCGGAACCGCCCCCGGAACCGCCCCCGGAACCGCCCCCGGAACCGAGTTGCCCGTGGCGAGCGGGCGCAGCGCCCCGGGCTGCTACGAGCGTGCTCGCAGCACCGCGTCGAGCACCGCGTCGGCCACGGCCCGCTTGGAGGACAGCGGGACCTGGACCTCAGCTCCGCCCGCGTGCAAGATCGTCACCGAGTTGGTGTCGTGCTCGAAGCCGGTGCCGGCCGCGGACACGTCGTTGGCGACGATCAGGTCGAGGCCCTTGCGAGCCAGCTTCGCTCGGGCCGACTCGATCACGTCGTCGGTCTCCGCGGCGAAGCCCACCAGCACCTGGCCCTCGGGCTTGTCACGACCGAGGTCGACGAGGAAGTCATGTGTCGGCTCGAGATCGAGTGCGGGCAAGTTGCCGCCGCTCTTGCGGATCTTGTGCTCGGCCGGTGCTGACACCCGGAAGTCAGCGACCGCCGCCGCCATGATTATGACGTCATAGCCAGCCGCACCGGGAACGATCGCCTCCTGCATCTCGGCTGCACTGCCAACCCGCACGATCTCGACGCCGGGCGGCTCGGCGCGATCGACGGTCGTGACAAGGGTGACCTTCGCGCCCCGCTCGGCTGCGGCGGTCGCGAGCGCGTATCCCTGCTTGCCTGAGGACCGGTTGGTTATCACCCTCACAGGGTCGATCGGTTCGCGCGTGCCACCTGCTGAGACCAGGATCCTCAATCCTGCGAGGTCACCGGGTGACAGGATCCGCTCGACCGCCGCAACGATCGTCGCCGGCTCGGCCAGCCTGCCCGCCCCGAGGTCGCCCCCGGCAAGGGGGCCCACGCCGGGCGGCACCATTTGCACTCCCCGGCGGCGAAGCGTCTCGATGTTGGCTTGCACCGCCGCGTGCTCCCACATCTCGGTGTGCATCGCCGGGCAGAGCAGGACAGGAGCCCTCGTGGCCAGCAAGGTCGCTGTGAGCAGGTCATCTGAGATGCCCGCTGCGTAGGACCCGATGAGGCGCGCTGTCGCCGGGCAGACCAGGACCACGTCCGCCTCCTGGCCCAACCGGGTGTGCGGGATGGGATCGCGCCCGTCGAACAGGGACCCCTGAACAGGCTGGGAGGCCAGCGCGTCGAAGGTCACGCGACCCACGAACCTCTCGGCGCCCTCGGTCATCACCGGCGCCACGTGCGCCCCAGCGTCGACCAGTCGCCGGCAGACCTCGACGGCCTTGTAGGCCGCGATCCCCCCGGTCACCCCCAGAACGACGGTTCGCCCGGCCAGCATCAGGGCCCGTCCGGCGATCAGCCGGCGGCGTCAGCCGTGTCGGCCTCGGGTTCTTCGGGAAGCTCGACAGCCGTGATCTTGTCGGCGGCGATCTCCTCGAACGCTATCGACAGCGGCTTGCGCGCCACCGAGGTGACCTGGGGTGGGATTGCCGAACCGAGACCCTCGCTGCCCAGCTGCCCGAAGTACGCGTTGATCTGGCGAGCCCGCGTCGAGCCCAGCACGACGAGCTTGAACTTCGAGTCGACCTTGCTCATGAGCACCTCGACCTTGGGGCTCATCATCGTGTCATGGATCTGGGTCGCCATCGGCGGTTGCCTCCGTGAGGTCCGGGCTCTCGGGCTCTGGCCTGCCCGGCAGGCCTCGAACAGCCTAACAGTGGGCCCTGGTGGGACCCAAGCACCGCCGAGCCAGCGACGGGACCCCGGTGACGGGACCCCGGTGACGGGACCCCGGTGACGGGACCCCGGTGACGGGACCCCGGTGACGGGACCCCGGTGACGGGACCCCGGTGACGGGACATCCCGAGAGGAGCCGCCACCAGACCGGGCTCACCCTTCGTCAGGCACTCGCTCGGCGTCGATGATGGATGCGACGTCGGCCACGGTCGAGTCCAGGTCGTCGTTGACGACCATCGTCGCGCCGAGTGCCTCGGCTTGTGCCAGCTCACCCGGTGCCCGCCCGACCCGCTCGTCGACCAGCTCTGGCGAATCGCCACGGCCGAGCAGCCGGTCGCGCTGGACCTCTGGTGAGGGTGCCTGCATGAAGATCAGAAGCGCTTCGGGATCGCGCTCTTTGACCTGCCTGGCGCCCTGCACGTCTATCTCGAGAACCACGTCCTGGCCAGGCTGTGGCTCTGGGTACGGGGTGCCGTACAGGTTGCCGAGGAACTCGATGTGCTCCAAGAAGCCGTCCTCTGCAACCCGCCGCTCGAAACTGGCGCGATCGACGAAGACATAGGCGTCGTCGGCCTCTCCAGCCCTTCTCTTGCGAGTCGTCCAGGAGCGGCTCAACCACAGGCGTGGGTCGAACCGCAGGAGGCGGTTGACCACCGTTCCCTTTCCGACCCCGCCCGGCCCCGAGATGACGATTATCAACGGGTTGGCACCGACGGGGCTCCGCCCCGCCCCGACGAGACGTGTGACTGTGTGGGAATTGTCGACCCCTCAGAGCAAGCTAGCTGGGGAAAGCCTTGAGGAGTGCGGCTCTTTGCTGATCACCGAGGCCCCGCACGCGGCGGGTATCGCTGATGCCGATCTCTTCCATCGTGCGGCGCGCCTTCACCTTGCCGACACCCGGCAAGGACTCGAGCACAGCGACGACCTTCATCTTGCCGACGATGTCATCACCCCCTGATTGGGCGAGGAGCTCTTTCAAGGTGAGAGAACCCATCTTGAGCTTCTCTTTCAGCTCGGCACGCGCGCGGCGGGCTTCAGCAGCCTTCTGCAACGCCGCCTTGCGCTGTTCCTCGGTCAACTGTGGCGGTAACGGCATGACAGGCACCCTAGCGCAGGTCAGAGGTGGTTGTCGGGGATGGTCGGCGTCCGGGCGGTCACCGGAGATCCACGGGATAGGTCGTCGGGGGGATCGTCAGGCCATCGACGGCGCATCGTCGTCGGCGCATCGTCGTCGGCGCATCGTCGTCGGCGCATCGTCGACGGCGCATCGTCGACGGCGCATCGTCGTCGGCGCATCGTCGTCGGCGCATCGTCGTCGGCGCATCGTCAGGCCATCGTCAGGGGACCATCAGGCCATCGTCAGGGAACGTCAGAACGCTGGGTGCGGCTCGGTGCGGTCCCAGGCCTCAGCGGGATGCCACTGCGGCTGCCACCTCGGCTGCGATGGCTGCAGCGGACGCCCTCGGGTTCGCGACACGTGTCACGGGTCGCCCGATCACCAGCAGGTCGGCCCCTTCAACTATCGCTTCGGTCGGTGTCGCAGCACGAGCCTGATCGTCACGCGACGCCCCCGCCGGGCGGATCCCGGGCACGACGCGGGCAAGTCGCGGCGCGATCTGGCGGGCCACCGCCAGATCAGCAGCGGCGCAGACCAACCCGCCGCAGCCGGTCTCGACTGCAAGAGCGGCCCTGCGCGGCATGATGTGTGAAGGCGCTCCCTTGTCACTGGTCAGGACCGTCACCGCGAGCGCTATCGGGTCGTCGAGGCCGGCCGCGGCGGCGCCCTCGCGCAGACCCTCGACACCGGCCCGCAGCGTTGCCGCGTCGTCCCGAGCGTGAAGGGTGAGGTAGCTGGCCCCCAGCGCGCCTATGACCCGCGCCGCACGGTTCACCGTCGTCGGGATGTCGAACATCTTCAGGTCGGCGAACACGCAGAACCCCTGCTCGACCAGCGCCTCGATGGCATCGGGCCCGGCCGCGCTGTACAGCTCGAGGCCCACCTTGGCAACCCCGAACCAGGGGCGCAGGTCCCGCGCCAGCCTCAGGGCA
>JAHFUU010000548.1 GCA_023264915.1 Microthrixaceae bacterium
CGAGTCTGAGACGAGCCGGGCCGAGCTTCTGATCGAACATGTCGAAGCTGCGGCCCGCTTCGGTGCCCGAGCGAAGCTGCGTGACCTGGCCGCGTGCGTGGCCACGCTGGGCGCGGCTGAAGGCGAACCGATCCAGGTGGCCCTCGTGGCTGAGTCCGTGGACGATCTGCGCTCCAAGCTGATCAGCGCCGCAGCCTGCGAGCCCGAGCGTGGCTCGGTGTATGTCGCGGACCCTTGTGGCCAGCGGGTGAGCGAGGATGCCGCCGAGGTGGCCTTCGTGTTCCCCGGTCAGGGCAGCCAGCGGCCCGGGATGATGTCTGAGTTGCTTGTCGCTTTCGGCTTCTTGAGACCGCAGCTCAGGTTGGGGGGTGAGTGGCTCGACACGATGCTGCCGCCCATGGCGTTCACCCGCGATGGCGATGCAGCTCAAAGGGCAGCCATCACCGACACCCGGGTCGCCCAGCCAGCGCTGGGTGTCGCTGGGCTGGCGGTGGCCCAGCTGCTCGGGCGTTGCGGGGTCAGACCCGGGATGCTCGCCGGCCACAGCTATGGAGAGCTCGTCGCCCTCTCGGTCGCAGGTGGAATCGAACCGGACGATCTGATCGCGCTGTCGGTCGCCCGAGCAGAGGCGATCCTTGCTGCGGCGGGCGACGAGCCAGGCTCGATGGCCGCAGTCGCAGCACCGCCCGAGCGCGTCGATGATGCCCTGGGCGCGCTCGCTGCCTGTGCGGGTGTGGTGGTGGCGAACCGCAACTCGCCGGCACAAGCGGTCATCTCGGGACCGGCCGCGGCGGTCGATGCAGCATGCGAGCACCTGGGAGAGCTGGGAATCGACCTCAGGCGGCTCCCGGTGGCAGGCGCCTTCCACAGCTCCGTCGTGGCCGAGGCGAGCAGCCTGCTCGCTGGGAGCCTCGAGCCGGTCGCGATCGGCCGGCTGCGCGTGCCTGTGTGGTCCAACGTGACCGCGGCTCGATATCCCGGTGATCCTGACTCGACCAGGTCGATGCTGGCACGTCAGGTCGCAGCGCCGGTCCTCTGGCTCGAGCAGGTCGAGGCGATGTATGACGCCGGAGCTCGCGTCTTCGTCGAGGCTGGCCCGGGACGAGTGCTGACCCAGCTCATCGACAAGATCCTTGGCGATCGCCCCCATGTTGCAGTTGCATGCGACGGTGGTCGTGGAGATGGTCTTCGCAGCTTCCTTGCCACCCTTGCCGAGCTCGCCACCCACGGGGTGCCGATCGACACGGGTGCGTTGTTCTCAGGGCGCGCAGACCTCCTGGACCTCGACGAGGACCCCCCCGAACCTCCCGGATGGACCGTGAGCGGGCATCTTGTCAAGACCCGTGACGGCCAGGTCGTCGACGGCGGCCTCCGACCCGCAGACCAGGCTCCCACCGTCTCGTTGGGTGGTGACGGCTCACTTGCGGTCCGGGGCGACGCTGACAGGACGGTCTCCGAGTACCTCCGCGGGATGCGCGACCTCGTAGCGACCCAGCGCGAGGTCATGCTTGCCTACCTTGGTGCGCCCGCGGCCCGAGCGCCCGGTTCGTCGATCGACGATCACCCCGCGCCCTTGCAGGTCACATCCCGGCCAGGCCACCCCGGCGGAGCGACCTCGGGCACCGACGGTACCGACCGGGCCGAACGGGCCGATCGCGCCGACAGGGCTGAGCTGACGCCCGAGCGCCTCCTTGCAGTTGTTCTCGCCATCGTCGCCGAACGCACGGGCTACCCCCCAGAGATGATCGAGCCCGATCTCGACCTCGAGGCAGACCTTTCGATCGACTCGATCAAGCGCATCGAGATCCTCGGCGAGCTCGCGGACCGCGTCGGCCTGCCGGGCGCCGAGGACGACTCCATCGACGAGTCAGTGGTCGAGGAGCTCGCGCAGATCAAGACCGTCAGAGGCATCGTCGACTGGATCATCGCTGCTTCTGAGAATCCTGTCACCGACCTCGGTGAGGCCGTGGGGACACGGTCAACGCCTCAGCCCTCCTCGCTCGGGCACCCCGGTGAACCCCCCGACGCCCCCGCGGTGCCCGAGCGAGCCCTTCGCTATTCGGTGCGCCTCGAGGACACGCCGGCGGTCGGTGCCGAGCCGCCCCAGCTCGGCGGTCGCCGCTTCGTGATCGTTGACGACGGCAGAGGCGTGGCGCTGCACCTGGCGACCCTTCTCGAGGACCGCGGCGTGGCGGTGTCACTGCTGGCAGCGGGTGAGCCGTGGCCGAGCCCGAGCTCGAGTCCCGTCGACGGCGTCATAGAGCTGTCCGCGCTGGCTCCAGGTGCTGATACCACGGCTCGGGACGTCTACTCCTTCCTTCGGTCTGCAGCCGTGGCTGGGGGAAGCTGGTTGCTGGCCGCGTCGGGGATGGGTGGGGACCTCGGCATCCGCGCTGTCGACCGCGTGGCTGAACATGACGACGGCGAGGCCGTCGTGCCTCCCGGAGCTGGGATCCCCGGTCTGTGCCGTACGCTCGCTCGCGAGTACCCCGACACGAACGTGCGGTGCGTCGACCTCGATCCCAAAGCCGACCACGAATCACTTGCGGGGGCCCTGCTCGAGGAGATCATGTCGACCTCGGGGCCCGCGGTCGTCGGGCGTCGGGGCCACAGCCGTGTCACACCGACCCTGGATCTGGTCGAGGCCGAGCGTCGGCCCGACAGCAC
>JAHFUU010000094.1 GCA_023264915.1 Microthrixaceae bacterium
GCAGACCCATGCTGCCTCCGGCTTGCTGAGGCTCGTCTGCGTCTCCCGGTCGGATGGGTAGGGGTGGACTGGAGGTCGGAACAGCCTCCACGTCCCCCGGCCCCGGTGTGGTGACCGGACCGCCTTCGGCCGTGAGCTGTCGCCCCACATCTCGCTGTGAGAACACCAACGGGGCGAGCAGGACCACAGACACCGCAGCCAACGTCCCAACCACGATGGTCCGGCGACGTCGGCGAATCCTCGTGCCTCGAGCCCGAACGGAGACCAGCAGCTCGGCGCGCGAGCGCGTGGCTGTCCAGCCGCCCGAGCCTTCCGAGGAGAGCCGCTCAGATGGCGAAGCCATCAGCCACCTCCCCAGATTGCGGCCCGAGCACCCCGCGAAGGCGTGCAAGAGCGCGCGACAGGTGGGTCTTGACCGACCCGGGCGTGATTGCCAGGGCAGCCGCGACGTCACTCTCGCTCATGTCTGCCAGGTATCGCATCGTGACGATCTCGCGCTGGCGCCGCGAGAGAGCGCCCAAGGCGGCGGCCAGCGTCACGCGGAGCGCAACGATGTCCTCAGATCCGTCGATCGCGGCCACCTCCGGGTTCCTCTTGCCCTTGCGTAAGGTGTCGATCGCCAGGTTGATGGTGGTTCTGAGAACCCAGCCCTCGGGAGCGGCGTGGCGGCGAACGGCCGGCCAGCGGGCATACGCACGCGCCAGCGCCTCCGCCGCGAGGTCCTCTGACTCAACGGGATCTCCGATCATGCGCCGAGCGACCCGCACGGCCCGGGGGAAGACCTGGTCGAAGAACACGTCGAAGTCACCCATGTCGACGATGGATGCCGGCTCGGGAGCCTCGACAGAAGCTGGCTGAGAAGCGGTTCGAACCCGCCCCTCGCCATTTCGAGGTGCTTGCCCCGGAGAGGTGTCGACCTGCGGTTGCCCCAGATATGGAGCGGTCGGCTCGACCGCTTGAACGGCGATTGTGAGGGCCATGGCAGGTTCGAGTGTCGGAGCCTGGGTGGGCCGAGCACTCGCGCCGAGCTGCGCCTTCGAAACGGATGCTCGTCCACCCAGGCCGCCAGTAGTGGCAGTTGGCTGCGATCGATGAGTCGGGTTCGCCAACGTCCCGCGCCCTCCTCAACTCGGTATACGAACGGAACCGTTTCTAGGTTGACATTGTGGCCGACAATTCGCATTCGCGGGGGAACGGTCCGATTCGGGCGAACAGGCGGCACAGGGATCCCGCGGGCCCCCTCTCGGCAGGGACACGATGAGTGATCAGAACTGGAAGTAGATGAAGGGTGCAATCCCTTCTGGGCCGAGTGCATCGATGAGCATCAGGACCGCTACGAAACCAAGCACCTGTAGCGCCGGAGCCATTCGCGAAACAGCTTCAGAGACGCGCAACGGGACGCGTGGAGGAACGAATTGGGACGCCACCGACAACACGACGACCGAAACCACCAACGGAGTCAACACCGGCTGGGCAGCAGACGAGTCTGATCCGGTCCCCAGCTGCGCGAACACGGTCAGAGCATCACCCAGAGAAGGTGCCCTGAAAAGGACCCAAGCCAGACAGGCAAACCAGAACGTGACAGCCCACTGGCCAATGGCCGCCAGCGTTGTCGCTCGGCGCGGCTCATGAGAGCGAGCCCACCAGGCCCGGACCATCCTCTCGACAACCAAAGCAGCACCCCAAGCCGCCCCCCAGACCACGAAGGTCCAGCGGGCTCCGTGCCACAGCCCACCGATGAGCATCGTCAGGAAAAGGTTCAGATATGTGTGCCAGCGCGTCCCGCGGCTGCCGCCGAGAGGTATGTACAGGTAGTCACGCAACCAGCGCGACAGCGTCATGTGCCAGCGGCGCCAGAAGTCCTGAACCGATCCAGCCCGGTACGGAGCGTCGAAGTTCTGCGGGAATCGAATGCCGAGCAGCAACGCCGCCCCGATTGCAATGTCGGTGTAGCCGCTGAAGTCGGCGTAGATCTGGATCGCATACCCCAGCACGGCGAACAGGACAGGCGCGCGCCCGTAGTCGGTCGGTGATGCGAAGACTGGATCGACGATCTGTGTAGCCAGATAGCTGGATATGACCACCTTCTTGAAGAGTCCCCGCGCGATGAGCAACATCGCTTCAGATGCCGGGACATACCGGGGGTCTGGATCCTGGCTGAGTTGCGGCACGAACTCGCGCACGCGGACGATCGGGCCGGCGACCACGTGAGCGAAGAACGTGAGGTAGACACAGAAGTCCAGAAGCGCCACGGGCCTGATCTCGCCGCGGCCGACGTCGATCAAATAGCTGAGGGCTTGAAAGGTGAAGAACGAGATCGCAAGGGGCAGCGCCAGGCTCCAGACCGGCAAGATGCCCCGGAACACGTCTGGAACCGTGTCACGGACGAAGTCGTAGTACTTGAAGAGCCCCAGCACGCCGAGGTCGAACACGACAGCGCAACGCACGACCAGTCGGCTGAGCGCAGTGCGCGCTCGGCCGGGACCCAAGGACGCGAACACTGCGCGTGCCGAGGCCTGGTTGACGAGCGCGAACCCCAGCAGGAGAAGTAGGAACTTGAAGAACTGCTGGCTCGACGCTTCGAGCATCGAGTGGAACGCAACGTTCAAAGCCACGAACGCAACGGCGACTGACACCTGCACCACGACCGCGACAGCCGCGCTGTCACCACCCGGCTCCTCGCTCGTTGACACGCCCCGGATGGCCAGAGCCGCCAGCGTCGCGAACACGCCGAAGACCGCCAGCGGTTCCAGAGCTTCCATGCCTGGGTTGTGTGCCGGATTGAAGATGTCCACGTAGAACACGCAGCTGGCGATCAGGATGAACCAGCGCCAGACGGTGGGACGGGGACGCAGCACCCAGCTTCCTGCAAACACGATCACGAAGAAGATCGCGAAGTCAACGGTGGGGAACAGCATCAGCTCAGATGGGTTTGCGCCTGAAGTCGGGATTCTCTGGCGACGGAACCTGCATGGCAAACTCGTGGCGCAACGCTGCAGGCCAAGCTCGTCATGGATCGGGAACCAACACCAGCCTCTCGGTTCTAGCTCACCCAGCCCTCAGGGACCGATCTTCACCTCAGCTTTCGGTTCTGTCCTATAAGGGATGACTGCCTCAGGTGTTGCGCCGCCGACGTAGGCCTTCGGCCATGCCGCCCCACCACCGCCGGCCCATTCGCCGGGCCGACAACGACAGCACCTCGCCTTGCCGCACCAGGTCGAACTACCACAACACCGATGTATGAACACTGCAACTGCGCTGATCGGTCCGAGACGCTCGGTAGCTCCGCGTGACGGCTGTGCGAACTGACACATATAGAACACGCCAGCGCGCGCCGAATAACTGCCAGCTTCCAACTGGTCCCCACGGTGGGCCACAGAGACGGCGAGGATTGCCATGACGAACATCGAACAGATGACCATGCACGATCCCTGGCCCCACCAACCCCCACCCGAGCCGCCCGTTGGAGGGTACCCGAGCCCTCAGCTGCCCATGCAAGGGGTGCCGCAAGGCTTTGCCTCCGACGGCCAGGCCCCTGCTGCATGGCCCGGAGTCAATGCTCCCCCACCCCGGCCGCCGACTGCCAAGGGTGGCAAGGCGCGCCAGGCATGGATCATCGGCGGGGCCATAGCTGCGGCAATCGTGCTGCTTGCGGGTGCCTTCCTCATCGGGTCCCGGGTCGGCCGCGAGGACGCCGCGCCGGTATCGCCGACCTCAAGCGCTGCATCGTCGCCGAGTTCTCAGAAGGCGCCCACGGCGCCACCCTCGACCCAGGGGCAGGGGCAGGGGCAGGGGCGACCTTCGACCACCCCTCCTGCGAGCCCTGGCAGCCCCGTCGACGATGCTGCGGTGACCGCTGAGGTGTCCAAGCTCCAGCGCACCGTCGCGGGCATCCGGGGCCTGAAGTTCCACAACGACGTCACGGTGACGGTCCTGAGCCCCGCCGATTTCAAGGCTCGCGCCCTCACCGAGTTCGACAAGGAGACCGACCAACTCAAGACACAGGGCCAGCTGCTACAAGCGCTCGGCCTGATCCCAGCTGACGCCGATCCCGTTGAGGTGCAAAAGAACCTGCTCGGTGAAGGGGTCCTCGGTTTCTATGACCCGATCACCAAGGCTCTCGTGGTCAAGGGTGACAAGATCGGGCCCTTCTTCCGGGAGATCGTCGTTCACGAGCTCACACATGCCCTCGAGGACCAGCAGTTCAACTTGAACCGGCCTGAGATCGACTCTCGCACCGACGGCAGCCAGTGGGCCTGGCAGGCCCTGGTCGAGGGCAGCGCCCGACGGGTCGAGTACGACTACGTGCGCGGGCTGCCCGCTGCCGAGAAGCAGCAGTTGATCGATGACATGATGAACCTCGGCGGTGGGGCTGCGGGCCTCGAGTCCATGGCCAGCGTTCCCCTGGCGCTCGTTCTCATCATCCAATCGCCTTATGACTACGGCGAACCCTTCGTGCGGGACGTCCTCCAGCGCCACGGTCAGTCCGGCCTGGACAACGCCTTCTCTGACCCTCCGACCACAAGTGAGCAGATCCTCCAGCCTGACAAGTACGAGTCGCGAGAAGGCGCCGCCCAGATCGACAAGCCCGCCGCTGACGGAACCCAGATCACCGACGGCACGCTCGGTGAGATCATGACGGGATTCCTCGTCAACGGAGAGGTCAGCCTCGACGACCTTCTTGGCAAGATCCTCGGCGGGGGCATCGACCCCGAGGATCCAAGCGGCGGGCTCGGCGGCCTGCTGGGAGGGAACATGGACGACCCCACGAAGCTCAACGACATGAGCGCCCTGCTCGGCAAGGCCGACAAGGTCAAGAACTGGGGTGCAGACAAGTACGTGCTCTACACATCCGCGAACCAGACCTGCGTGAAGGTTGACTGGACGATGGACTCCCAGGCCGACACCCAGAGCCTGCGCGGGCTGTTGAACGAGTGGTCCCGCAAGGACGGCAAGGCGAAGGTCGAGTCGATCGGCGACAAGACCCGCGTCACTCGCTGCATCCCGAGCTCCCGACCCTCATCGGGTGGGAACACGGGCCGCCAGAGCTGACCCGCGCCGGTCGACGTCGCGCCTTCAGTACCCGTTGGCCTGTCTCGGAATGACCAGCACCCGCTGAGGCCCGGGCTCATGGGTCGTCATGTGTCCCTTGCCGTGAACATCCTCTGCCAGAACGACACTCCCCGCCGGGAGAGTGCGATGCTCACCATCGGCAGCCTCGATGCGCACCCATCCCGTCAGGAACACGACGAACTGCACCCGCGGGGCTGTGTGCCAGTCAGGGTCGCTCCCTGGCTCGATATCAACGATCTGGAGCCTTCCTGCCTCACCGGCATCGGCGACCCTGAGCACCGGGACACCGGGTTCAGCACCAACCACCCTCGTCGGCAGCTCGATGTCCTCGAGGTGTGAGACCCCCTTCTCGTCAGCCCAGATCCGCGTGTACCGCGGCCCTGAAGAGCCGTCCATGTGCGATCCCCTTTCTGCCTTGGCGCGCCTGTCCCCGCCCCCAGCCCGCTGGTGTCATCCCCATTCCATCACGTGCCGCGGCGAGCTCGAAGACGCCACCGAAGCGCAACAGGTCACCGAGGCAGGGGCCGACGATCCAATCCCGATCACATGACTCGTCGGGCTGGGGCGAAGCCCCCCCAGGTGCCTCAGAGGTTGGATCACTTGAGCGCGAGTCAAGTCCTGGCCGAGGCAAGCTCGAAGATGCCAGGGAGCAGCGCAACGGGTCACCTCGCTCGCATCTTCGTGGTTGCCCGTGCGAACCGTGAGCGGCAGCGAGCGGGCCGTTCGCACGGAACCAGGTGTGAGCGCCGAAGGCGCCCCAACAGATGAGGGGCCGAGGATCCCATCCTGACCACATGGCTCGTCGGGCCCGGGCGGAGCCCCAGTAGACATATGACAGTTCAACTGTCATATTATGACCATGAAGGTGATCACGCTCGGTACTGGAAGCCCACTGCCCACACCTGACCGAGCTGGGCCGGCCACTCTGGTTCGCGCGCTAGGCCGAGACCTGCTGTTCGATTGCGGTCGCGGAGCTCTCATGCGGGCCGCGGCCGTGGCGAGCGGCGCTGTCAACTTCGACTGCGTCTTCCTGACCCATCTCCACAGCGACCACATCACGGACCTGAACGATCTGGTGACGACACGATGGGTCATGTCGGCCGCCGAGAACCCCCTCAAGGTGATCGGGCCCCACGGCACCCAGGACCTCGTAGCACGAACCCTCACGATGCTCGAGCCGGACATCGCGTACCGCCTGGCCCACCACAGGACCCTCACCTGGCCACCAAGATGTGAGGTCACCGAGATCGACGTCGGTGACGAACCGACCGTGGTGACCGATGGGGCGGTGCGGGTGCTCGCGGCTGCGACCGATCATGCACCGGTACGGCCCTCGATCGGGTACCGGGTCGAGGCTGACGGATCGTCGGTTGTCATCGCGGGAGACACGATCCCCTGCTCGGGTCTGGACAGCTTGTGCGCGCATGCAGATGCCTATGTCCAGACCGTCATCAACACGTCGATGGTGAAGATGATCCCTGCGGCCCGCCTTCAGGACATCCTCGACTACCACTCCTCGGTCCAAGACGCGGCCGTCACAGCCCAAAGGGCGGGTGTCGCCATCCTCGTCATGACCCATCCGGTCCCGCCCCCCATCCCCGGAACCGAGCAGGACTGGATCGACGAGGCTGCGGCCATCTACGAGGGCGAGATCCACCTTGCCGAAGATCTGTTGACGATCGAGGTGCCGCACGCGACGTGACGCGGTTCGCGTCCGTCACGGCACCTTCCAGGCAACCGGCGGCGCGACCGCCAGGGAGCCCGACGGTGATGGGGAGCACCCGAGCGTCAGCGAGGGAGCGTGGGGGCGCAGCCCCCGAGGCAACTACCATCTGGCGGATCTAGCACCCGCGATCAACTTCAGGATCCTGGCCACTTCGAGCTGACATGGCGATGACATTCGACGAGGCAGTCGCCGAGGTGACGGGACCCGGCAAGCGCTTCGAGCTGACCACGGCCATCATCGACGGGCGCGAGCTACCGGTTTTCGCCAACATCCCGGGATCCCTCCGCGAGCTGTTCGAGACGTCCCGCACCCGCGAAGGCACCTTCTTGGTGTTCGAGGACGAGCGCTGGTCCTTCTCGCAGGTGATGAGTAGAGCAGACGCCATCGGTGCCGCCCTCGTGGAGCACTTCGGGGTCAAGCGGGGAGACCGCGTGGCGATCGCGATGCGCAACTTCCCGGAATGGATCATGTCCTTCGCTGCGGTCACCTCGATCGGCGCCATCGCAGTCTGCATGAACGCCTGGTGGACGACCGACGAGCTCGCATATGGGCTCGATGACTCCGGGGCCAAGGTCCTGATCGCCGACAGGGAGCGGATCGAACGAGTGGTGCCACTTCTTCCCGACGGCCGACACCTGGAATCGGTTCTGGCAGTCCGCGCCATCGGTGAGCTACCCGCAGGGGTGCTCCACCTGGACGAGGTCTTGGACGAGGGTGCGGCCCTCCCCGATCTCGAGGTCGGCCTCGACGACGACGCGACGATCCTTTACACCTCGGGAACGACGGGACATCCCAAAGGAGCGGTCTCCACGCACCGGGCGATCATCAGCGCGCTGTATGCCTTCGGGTGCCGAGCGGCAGTCAACAGATTGACGGCCCCGCCTTCGACCGGCCCCCAACACACCACCTACCCGACAGCCTTCATCCTTGTCGTGCCGCTGTTCCATGTCACGGGTTGCGTACCGGTGATGCTGAGCGCGTTCTCTTCGGGCGCCAAGCTGGTGATGATGTACAAGTGGGACCCCGAGCGGGCGCTGGAGCTGATCGAGCGCGAGCGCGTCACGAACTTCGTCGGCGTGCCCGCGATGTCGTGGGATCTGTTGGAATCACCATCCTTCCCCTCTCGGGACACCTCCAGCCTCGTAGCCGTGGGTGGAGGAGGTGCACCAGCGCCTCCACAGCTGGTGAGAAGGATCGACGACGGTTTCAGCGCGGG
>JAHFUU010000549.1 GCA_023264915.1 Microthrixaceae bacterium
GATCGGGAGGTCCGGCGCCCACGGGCTCAGCGAGGTCGAACCCCGCGGAGAACGCCCCTCCCTGGCCCGAGATCACCACGACCTTGACATCCTCGCGGGTGTCGAACCATCGGGCACTCTCGGCGAGCTCGTCGAGCACCTGGCGGCTGAGAGCGTTGAGCTTGGCAGGACGGGCGATCCTCAAAGAGCCGACGGCGCCGTCCACGCCGATCTCCACCAGCTCTGTCTCGGGCCTCACATCAACAGCATCCCGCCGTCACAGGAGATGACCTCACCGACGGTGTACGCGCCGGCCCTCGAGCTCAAGAAGATCGCAAGCCCTGCAATGTCCTCTGGTGCCCCAACGCGGCCACGGGGGTTGGTGCGTCCGAGAGCCTCCCAGTCGGTTCCCTCGACGTCGCCGCGGGTGCCGACACCTGTCGAGAGCATCCAGGTCGGGAAGGGGCCGGGCGCGATCGCGTTGACCAGGATGTTGCGGCCCACCAGGCGAGCGGCCAGCACCTTGGTCAGGGCATGCACCGCTGCTTTGGACGGGCCGTATGAGTAGGTCTCGAAGGACGGGGTCTTGATGCCATCGATCGAGCCGATGTTGATCACCCTGGATGGATCCCCGCTCGTAGCGCCCGCCTCCAGCAGCGGCAGCAGGCGCTGGGTCAGGAAGAACACGCCCTTGACGTTGGTGTCCATGACCTTGTCCCAGCCGATCTCGGGGAAGTCCTCGAGCGGCGCTCCCCATGACACCCCAGCGTTGTTCACGAGCAGGTCCAGGTGGTCCTCACGCTCGTTGACCTCGGCCACCAGCGCATCGATGCTGGCCAGATCCACCAGGTCTGCCGGCAGCGAGATGACCTCCGCGCCGTAGCGCTCAGACAGGCGATCAGCCGTGGCATCGCACACGTCGGCCTTTCGCGAGCTGATGTACACGCGCACGCCGTTGGCCGCGTACCCAGCAGCGATCATCTCGCCGAGGCCCCGCGACCCTCCGGTCACCAACGCCACCTTCCCCTCGACGGAGAACAGGTCATCGATCCTCACGTTCTTACCTCCCCCTGGCACCAGCCACAGCCGTGGCGCTGGCACGCGGTCTTGTCGGATGAGCCCCTGGACGAGACTCGTCATCGGATCGGGCCCGATGCTCAACCTAGCCTCATGTGGAACCAGCCGGCGACGCGGGCGACGGCGCGGGCCTGTCGTGTTGGTGCCGGATCGAGTGAAGGTGCGACCGGGCCGAGCACATCGGTGGGCGTCGCGAGGAATCGCCGGCCACGTTGCCGGGCCCTCTGCGATCCCATGCCGCACAACGATTAGCTTCGTCCAACGTGGAACCCTCCGAGCTGAGTGACGCCACCGGGGGCGACGTGGTTGCAGAGCCGCCGGAAAGGCTGACCCGCAACATCTACGTCGTGTCCCTGGTGTCGTTCCTGCAAGACACCGCCTCAGAGATCCTCTACCCGGTGCTGCCGTTCTTCGTGACCGGCGTGCTCGGAGCGCCACCCGCGGTGCTGGGTCTCATCGAAGGCGTGGCCGACGGCACGGCCTCGGCGATGAAAGCCGCTTCGGGGCGCCTGTCAGATCTGCGCCACCGCCGGCCTCTGGTGGCATCTGGCTATGGCATCTCGGCGTTCGGCAAGATGCTGCTCGCCCTGGCGGGCGCGTGGCCCATGGTGCTGGCGTCCCGGCTCACCGACCGTGTCGGCAAGGGCCTTCGCGGCCCGCCCCGCGACGCGATCATCGCGGACGAGACGACGACCACGAACAGAGGTCGAGCCTTCGGGATGCATCGTGCGGCTGACACGGCGGGCGCCGTGGTCGGACCGCTCATCGGCCTCGGCCTGTACCGGGCCACAGGCGAGCAGTTCCGCCCGCTGCTTTGGATCGCTGTCATACCTGCGGTGCTGAGTGCCGGCGCGGTGTTCTTGATCCGCGAGCGACCGCACCCCTTGTCCGGCAAGAGGCAACCGTGGTCTGCACAAGGGCTCCCCACGCGGTACTGGCGCGTCCTGGCCGTTCTCGGCGTCTTCTCGCTGGCCAACTTCCCCGACACGCTCCTGCTCCTCCGTGCCAAGGACCTCGGGTTCGAGTTCTCCGGTGTGGTCGCGCTCTATGTCCTGTACAACCTCTCCTACGCAGCGCTCTCCTACCCCGCCGGCACGATCTCGGACCGGATCAGCCGGCGGGTGGTCTTCGCCGTGGGTCTCGGGTTCTTCGCTCTCGCCTATCTCGGGTTCGGGCTCACCGCGACGCCCGCGTGGCTGTGGGTGCTGTTCCCGCTCTATGGCTGCTACACAGCCCTGACCGACGGTGTGAGCCGCGCCTGGGTCGCCGATCTTGCGCCCGCGCACCTTCGTGGCACCGCTCTCGGGGTGCACTCCGCTGTCAGCGGAGGCGGATTGATGCTCGCCGGCGTCTGGGCCGGGCTCGCCTGGAGCGGCACGGGCAGGGTTCCCTTCCTGATCTCGGGCATAACGGTCGCTGCCCTTTCGTGTGCTCTGCTCGTCGCCCGAAGGCTCACCGGCAACCAACGGTCCACGCCGACATGACCCGGGCAGCCCCGGGGCTCGTCGGGAGTTGTGGCGGCCCGGTGCTCAACCTCGTGACCCATCGCCGGGACGGTGCTGGTGGATCAACCGGGCCGGTACGCCCGCTGCCACCGCGTT
>JAHFUU010000550.1 GCA_023264915.1 Microthrixaceae bacterium
GTACCGGGGCTGGTGCTCGTGGATGAGCCGGATCTCCAGCACCGCCGCCTCGAGCTGGTCGTTGCAGACCACATGGTCGACACCGGTGGCCTCGCGGAGCAAGGTACCCACCTTGCGTCGCGTGTCAGAGGAGAAGTAGCTGCGGACGCGTGCGCGCAGGTTCGCTGCCTTGCCCACATAGAGGACCTTCCCGCGGTGGTCAGAGAACAGGTAGACGCCTGGTGACCGGGGCAGGTTGGTGGTCAGGGAGAGCTTGCCCGCCTGTGGGTGGCCGCCCATCTTCGGCAACGACACCAGGTCATCGAGGCCCATGACACCAAGGCCAGCAGCGCGCTCTAACAGCATGTGCAACAGGTCTGCGGTGGCAAGGACATCTTCGAGCGCCCGGTGACTTGGCTTGTGGTCAAGTCGCAGCCGCGAGGCCAAGGTGTCGAGCTTGCAGTTGGGGACCTCGTCTCGGACCAGTCGACGTGCCAGCGCGCACGTGTCGACCCAGGTGTTGGTGAGCGGCTCCCTGCGGTCGCGCTCGAGGGCGGATCGTAGGAACGAGAGATCGAAGCGAACGTTGTGGCCGACGATGACGGCGTCACCGACGAACTCGAGAAGGGTCGGCAGGACCTCGTGGATCATGGGCGCGGGGAGCACCATCGCCTCGGTGATGCCGGTGAGCACGACGATCTCGGGCGGGATGGGACAGCCCGGGTTGACCAGCGTCTGGAACGTGCCGAGGCACTCACCCCCGCAGAACTTGGCAGCACCGATCTCGGTGATGGCACAGCTTGCCGGTGATCCACCTGTGGTCTCGAGGTCGATGATGCAGAAGGTCACCCGGTGAAGAGGAGTGCCCAGGTCATCGAAGGAGCGCTGGTCGCCGCCGCCCACGAGGCCGCCCTGGCTCTCGGGCTTGCAGGTTGCCGCCGTTGCGGCACCGAGTGACAATCCCGGGGCGCCTGCCGGATGGGCCGACCGAAGGGTCGCTGACTGGACCATCCACATACCGAACCACGAACGCCTGTTCGGTGTCAAGAACATCCGTTCGACTGGTGGCCGGAAACCGGTACCAGCTGGGGGACCCTACACTCTGGTTCGTGTCCGGGAGCCAGCCGAGGTACCGCTGCAACGCGTGCGGCAACCTGACGCGCTTTGACGTGGTGATCTCGCGCACCACTCGCTCGTTCCATCACTTCACGGTGGGCGGCGAGCTGTCCATCGAGGACGAGGAGGTCCTGAGCGAGGTCGTCGACGACGTGCGGTGCAGGTGGTGCGGGACCGATGCCTCGGTGGTGCAGGTCGATGACGACAGCGTCGCGGGCCCTGTTGGTTCCTGTGGCCACCTGGGTCCTGGCGACGAGGCGTCTCCGGCCGAATCGGAGGCCCCGAGCTGACCCGCCCGGCCGGGTCGCCGCTGCGTCCGGCCCTCGAGGCCGCGCTCGCGGTGGCGCGCGCCGGCGAGCGTGAGCGCCCTTCTGTCCCGCCCCCTGCCCGATTGCTGCCTTACCTCGAGTTCACGAGGTACCCGCCGGCCGCGCTCGACGTCGCCCGGCGTGTGCTCGACGAGGACGAGGCCTTCCGCGCCCGCGTCGCTGCGAGCATCGACATGGCACAGGTCGGCGAGGCAGGTGAGCTGTTCCTGGTCAGGCCGTCGGGTTGGGACGCAGCTCTCGCCGAGATCGAGGCGGCTGCGACCAGCAAGGCCGAGTCACAAGCCGATGATCGCCAACAGCGGCGAGCGACCAAGCAGCTCCAGATCACCAAGGAAGCTCTCGGCGAGGCCCGCAGGCAGGCCTATGCCGAAGCGGCGGCGGCCGGCCGTCTCCGGGCTGAGCTCCAGGCCGAGCGCGAGGCGGCCCTGGAACTGCGCTAGCGAGTCGGTGAGCTGGAGGCTCGACTCGGTCAGGTCGAAGCTCGACAGGCTCGGGCCATGACCGATCTGAAGGCGACCGAGGTGACGCTGGCCGAGCGGACTTCACAGCTGCGAGCTTCGGAGTCGAAGGTCTCCGCCGTCGAGGCCGACCTGGCTGCCGAGCGGCAACAGGTCAAGGAACGCTCCCAGCCACCACCGGGACTGCCCGAGCCCGCTGAGCCGACGAGACAAGTTCCGGTTGCCGGCCACGCGAGCACCCTTGCGCGAGCCGAGCCGCCCAACGAACGGGTGGGCCTGTCAGCGGCGATCGCCCGGGCCTCAGTGGCTGCGCACGTGTTGGCCACCGCATTGGGTGAAGCATCTTCGTTGCTGGATGCGCCATCCGATGGCCCTAGCGCGCAGGACCAGGAGTCACCTCGGGCATCGGTTCGGCCGGCACTGAGCACAGCTGATCGCCTGCCCGCCGACTCTGGGCCTGGTGCAGGCGGCGGTGAAGGTGCTGCTGGTTCGCCTGCCCGCGCTCAGGCGGGCGCTGGCCGCGCCGCCAGGGGATCGGCGACCTCGGAGGCAACGAGGCACGAGCGGGGCAGGGGGCCGGCCCGCGTGCCGGTGCGGCTTCCGGTTGGAGTGTTCGACGACTCGGTTGAGGCGGCCGCAGCCCTGGTGTCGGTGCCGAACCTGCTGTTGATGGTCGACGGCTACAACGTGACGATGACCGGGTGGCCTGACCTTCCGCTCGATCTTCAGCGCGAGCGCCTGGTCGCCGGGCTGGAAGCGTTGGCGGCACGCA
>JAHFUU010000095.1 GCA_023264915.1 Microthrixaceae bacterium
CACCATCACGGTCCACGTCAACCCCAAGGCGATGGGCGCAACCATCCCGGACAACATCCGCCAGCCGATCGACGACGTCTACACCGCGATGGTCGCCGGTGACTGGGCGACCGTGCGAGCCAGGCTGATCGTCAACTCCTTCCGCGAGGATGGCTACAACATGATCCGTGGCTACTTCCTCCTGCCCTCCTCGGCCACGCCCAACGGCGACGGCTCCTACAACGTGCACACCTGGATCATCGTGAACGAGGACTGGAGCCAGGCTCAGGTCAACACGTTCCCGAACGCAGAGGGAGCCGTAGGTGGAGCCGGCCAGAAGTCAGGCGCGTACTGCCTCAACTTCCGCGTCCAGCCGGGGGGGACGATCACCCAGATCGGGGGGCCGCTCCAGAGGCCCGAGTACGTCCCAGGGTTCCGTACCGCCGAGCAGGCCGCTGCCTACGCGGGGCGCCCCTGCTGAACGGCGAGCGGGGCGCCGTGCCAACCGGCCACCGCGGTGCCCACCGGTCAGCGCCGTGCCAGGAGGGATCGGGGGTCGACGAGCAGGCGGAGCCGGTCGCCGAAGGAGAGCGTGCGCCTCCAGAGCTGGTCGAACTGGGCTGCGAGCAGCCAGGCCTGCTCGGCTTGTTGCGCCGTCGGCTCTGCTGACCGGTAGCGCGCCTGGTTGACGATGGTCCGCAACGCTGCCAGAGGTTGGCTCACCTCGGGACCCACCAGTGCCATGCCCTCGCGCACCACGTCCGAGGCGGTCATCGCGCGGCTGTCGCGAAGCCCGGTCTCGGCCAGGCGATCCAGAGCCTGGTGCCACGCGCCGGCGATCCTGGCTCGCGCGTCGGTGTGACCCCGGCGCCGTCGCCGCCTCGCGACGCGCACCGCCCAGAGGCACACGATCCATGCGATGACCACACCGACGCTTGCTGCCAGCGCGATGCCTGCCAACCGGATCACTGCGGGAAGTCCGCCGTCGCCAGGTTCGGGACCCGCGAGCTGTCCGGGACCGACATCGGTTGGGTTCGCTGGAGGGGTGCCCGCGCTCTTGAGCGTGTCATCCAGGTTCGGCTTGCCCGCGGGCGGCTTCTGGTCCGGCTTGGCCTGACCCCCGGGGACCGGATCGAAACCAACCCATCCGATCCCCTCGAAGAGCACCTCTGGCCAGACCTGGAGGTCGTTGGTCCGCACCTCGTGGCGTCCGGCCCCGACCGGCACGCCATAGCCGACCGCGATCCGTGTCGGCATCCCGGCAGCCCGGCCGAGCACTGCGTAGAGGGCGGCGAACTGGTCCGGTGAGCCGATGCCCCCGCTCGCTCCGGTGAGGAGGTTGTCCAGGTCAGCGAGTGACTGGCCCGAACGTGGCGATGTCGAGGGGGCGGTCTGCAACCCACGTTCCTTGCTGAGGTAGGCCTCCAGCTCAACCGCTGACTGGAACTGGAAGGACGCGGCCGCCGCGTCTGCGGAGGCGGCGCGCATGGTGGCCGTGAAGGTGCCCGGCAGATCGAGGTAGTGCTGGGCAACAGGACCAGAGGCGAACCTTGCGGTGCGTGGGACGCTCACGTCACCGGCCAGCTTCGGCTCCTCGGAGTCGATGTCGAAGGTGCGGCCGCGCGCCAAGCCGCCCGGGACCGCCAGCATGCCCGAGGACCGGTCGAACACGAGGTCGTTGTCGTGGGTCTGTGTCGGCCAGTCGACCATCGGCAGCCAGTACCCGTTCAGGTCCTCGACGGTGATCCGCTGGTGGATCTTGTTGGTGGGCACCTTGACCTCGGGTGAGCTCGGCATCTTGTTGGCCACCTTCAGGAACTGAGCCGAGGACGTCCAGGCCTTCCCGTCATAGGTGTCCAGAACGAGGAGCCGGAAGCGAGCCTTCTCGATGTCACGGTCGGTCTCGACCGTGAAGACGGTGCGGGCGTCAGGCTTGTCGCGCTCGACGAGCGCCTTGTGTGCGAAGGCCACGGGGTTGAGGGCAGTTCTCAGCTCCGGTGGTTCGTCCACGACGTCGCGAAGCTCGAAGGAGTCTCGTGCAGATCCGAAGGGAACGAATGCGCCCACCAGGACACCGACCACGCCGATGGTGACGATGACGGCCGCGCCGCCGGCGACTCGCCGGTTCGAGGTGTTGACCGGAACGCTGGCAGACCTGCCCCCGACCGTGTAGGTGGCCCTGAACATCAACATCACACCAGCGGTACCAACCAGTGCCCCAACGGCGATCACACCCTGGTGAGCAGCCGAGCCCTGGTCGCCGAAGGTCAAGCCGAAGGTGTATGCCAGCACCGGTGGGACGATCGGGCCGAGGGGCCTCGCGGTGCGCAGGGTCAGCATGGCGGCCGCTGCCGCTGTGATCCAGGTGACGATCATCGGAACGGCCTCCAGGCCCGGCTCCGCAGGTGCCGGCACGCTAGAGGTGAGCATCTGCCTCCAGCCGTCGACGAATCCCTGCCACATCAGGGTCGGGTCGAACCGACCCAGGCACCCGACCATGAGCACCAGGCCCACCGATGAGGCAGCAGCCGAGAGCCAGCTCGGCTTGTTCCGCTCGAAGGCGACGCTCTCGACGAGGATCGCCGCAAAGGCAGCGACGGTGACCGGCACCAATGTGGCTCGAACGCCCATGGCGATCGAGAACGAGAGGCCGGCGATCACCGACATGACGGCCGCGGCAAGCAGCTGCCGAGCACGTGAGCTTGCCGACGACCTCATTGGATCAGCCCGATGTTCCAGCGGTCGGCGAACTCAGATGGGCTGGCCGCGTCGATGACGAGGGCGCCGGCATGTGCAGCGGGCAGGCTGCCCGTCTCGGGCCGGACGTTGACCAACGTCAACAGGTCATAGCGCCGGTGCAGCAGGGCGATCGCCTCGAGATCGTCGCGACCGGCACCGGGCGCGGTGACCACCACGAGCGAGTTCCCACCGCGCTCCCACGCGAGGTCGTTCGCCACCTCGACGAGCGATCCTGAGTCCTCCAGCTGGAGGCCGGCGAAGCGATCCATGAACTCCTGTGATGCGGTGCTGCCCGCAAGGCCGTCGACATGAAGCCCGCCGCTGGTCCGCAGCTCCACCGGGAAGCGCGTGGCGGTGGATGCCGCGACGACAGAGGCAGCGATCGTGATGGCGCGCTCGAAGCTCTCGGGCGTGTGGACCGAGCTCCGGCAATCCACCACGACGGTGGTGTGAGGAAGGCTCGTGTCCACGTGCTGGCGCACCATCAGGGTCCCGGTGTGAGCTGTCGACTTCCAGTGGATGTGCCTGAGGTCGTCACCGATCACGTACTCGCGCAGGGCATGGAACGTGATCGAGCCTTGCGGTGCGGTGTCTGCAGTCGGCCCGTCGAGGTCGCGCGACAGCGATCCGGGCAGGGCGCTGACCGCATGGACGCGGGGGTGGACATAGAGGGTCTCGGCGTCGCCGTAGTTCTGGGTCCGGTTCCAGAGGCCGAGAGGGTCAGAGCGCGCGATCAGCAGCGGGCCGACGTCATAGATGCCCCGTGTGGAGGTGGGCAACGGGTAGGTCGTGAGCCCGAGCTCGCCAGGGCCGATCGGCTCGATCATGCCCTTGATGGTCATGTCGCCGAAGCCGTCCGCGGCGAGCAGCGGAGGGTTGGCGTGCCTGCCGTTGTTGACGACCTCGATGTGTCCCTCGGATGGCTCACCTGCTGTGACCCGCGTCGGCACCACCGTGCGCTGCACCGACAGCCGGAGCTGTCGCAAGAGCCACGCCGACGAGACCACGATCGCGATCAGCCCGGCGCTGCCCAAGATCACCAGTTGCGGGTAGCCCAACCACCAGCCGGCAGCGACGAGCGCACAGCTGCCGGCGAGCAGGTGGCGTGCGGTGCGAGTCATGTGGAGCTGGTCGCGATCGTCAGCGAGCGGTGCCGGGGACAGTGATCGGCATGCTGGACAGGGCGCGTCGAACGACCTCTGAGGCCGTGTGCCCGTGAAGCTCGGCTTCTGGGGTCAGCACCAACCGGTGGGCCAGAACCGGTTCCGCGAGGGACTTGACGTCTTCGGGGGTGACGAAGTCCCGGGCCTCGGACGCTGCCTTGGCGAAGGCGGCGCGCATCAGGCCCAGCGTGGCCCGCGGGCTCGCGCCGAGTCGAGTGTCACCGTCGGCACGGGTCGCCTCGGTGAGGGCGACTATGTAGTCCTGAAGCGAGTCGTCGACGTGCACCTCGTCGACGATGCTCACCATGGTCTGCATCTCGCTCAGCTCCATCACCGGCTCGAGGCGGTCCATCGGTGACCCGCCCCTGTGGGTGCGCAGCACGTCCACGCCTGCGTCATGATCCGGATAGCCGATCTGGGCGCGGATCAAGAACCGGTCGAGCTGGGCCTCGGGGAGCCTGTAGGTGCCGTCCATCTCGATCGGGTTCTGGGTGGCTATGACCATGAACGGGCGCGGGACCTGGTGTGAGATGGCATCAACGGTGACCCGTCTTTCCTCCATCACCTCGAGCAGCGCAGACTGGGTCTTGGGCGACGCGCGGTTGATCTCGTCACCCACGACGATGTTGGCGAACACCGGCCCGGGCTTGAACTCGAAGTCGTTGGTCTTCTGGTTGAAGATCGAGACGCCGGTCACGTCGGTGGGCAGCAGGTCAGGTGTGAACTGGACGCGCTTCCAGGACCCGGCAACCTACCCAGCCAGCGCACGAGCCAACGACGTCTTGCCCACGCCCGGGACGTCTTCGACGAGCAGGTGCCCCTCTGCGCACATACAGATCACCGCGAGCTCGATCACGGGCCGCTTGCCGCGTATCACGGTCTCGATGTTGTCCACCAGGGTGCCGAATGCGTTGGCGAACCACTGGATGCGAGCTTCGCTCACGTCTGTCTCCTTCTGATGACTGCCAGGGCTAGGTGGGTCTCGCGGAGGGCCACCTCGACGGGCTGGGTTGCAGGCTGCGCGAGGCGGGGTGGTCGGGGCTCTGCCGGTGGCAGGAATGGGGCGCTGGTGGTGGTCGTCCCTGTCACGGTGAAGGACCCTGCGGCAAGCTGAGCACCGCTCGATGCCCGGAGGATGACCTGGTAGCTGCCGCTTGCGAGCGACTCGGTCGAGATCGAGCCAGCGTTCAGCGTCATGCCCGGGGTGAGCGCGGAGCTGGTGAGGGGCAGATCGGTGACAGCCGTGGGTCCGGACACGTGGAGCACCGGCGAGCTGAGCTTCACGTAGCAGCAATCGGACCCGGCCTGCTGAGGCGACTGGGAGCTTGCGGGCGAGAGCGCGTTCGAGACGCCGACCTAGACGCTGGAACCCTGGGGGTCGGTCACGATGCTGAGCAGGCTGGAGGGATCCTGCACGTCGCACGTAAGTACCGGTGCGCTTGCGTAGTCTCCCGTATCTGCGTCGTTGCGGGCTGCCACCTCTATGCGGGCCTGCCGCCCCGCAGCGATGTCTACCAAGCCCGAGCCCGTGCCCCCCTGGCCGGCGTCGTCGAATCCGTTCAGGCGTATGGTCACCTCGTTGGTCGCAGAGTCCTGTGCTTGCTGGAACCCGCTGTAGCTGACCATCGCTGTGATCGAAGAGTCAGGGTTGGCGGCCCCGCAACCTCCGGCCGACACCGAGATGCCCGAGAGCGGCCCGGGCTTGGCAAAGGGTGTGGCGACCGCGTTGCTGGTGGTCGCCGCACCTAGCTTGCCGGCATCGTTCCGGGCAGTCACGCGGAAGTAGTAGCCGTTCCATGCCTCGAGCCCGGGCACCTCTGTCTGGGTTCCCGTTGACTGCGCCGTCTTCAGGGTGGGGTTCATGTTCTGGTCGAGCACCGTGATCTCATAGAGCGCCACCGGGCGGCCACCCGGCCCCTCACCGGCCCGGTTCCAGGACACCTGTGCCGAGTTGTTGGCGGTCCCCTTGGCGCGCACGTTGCTCGGGCTGCCTGGGACCAGCGCGTCGACGGGGGTGTCGTTCGAAGGCTGGCTGGGCGCCGAGCGGTTGTCCCTCACGTCGACCGCGTAGACCACGAAGCTGTAGGTGTTGCCGTTCGTGAGCGGCTTGACCAGGACGCTGCAGTCGCCGCCCTTGCACGCCGAGGATGCCTCGACCTTCTGGGGGGCGAAGTCGGCCGAGCCGCCCGCCGCCTCGATCTCGTAGCGCTTGATGTTGCCGGGTGACGAGCTCCATGTCACCGTGGCCTCAGAGTCAGCCCCGTCCCCATGGACCTTGGTCGGCGGCTGAGGCGGGTTGTCCATGCCGGGGAGGGTGGTGGAGGACCCCACCGGTGAAGGGGTTGAGGTCGAGCTTGTGGTCGAGGTCCCCGCCTTGCCCGCCTCGCTCTGACCTACGTCCTGTGAGGGCTGTGTAGTCGTCGTGACCGAGATCGGCGTCGGTGAGTATGTGTTCTGCTCGGGCTTGACCTCGCCCTTGGGTATGTCGGGCCTGCGCTTCAGCACCGGCTGGGGATCCGAGTCGGGGCCTGCCACGTGAGCCTCGGTGGCGGTGGGCGCGTTGGCAAAGAGGTAGCCGTCCTTGACGAACACGTCGACGGCCTCACCGATCGGCTCGTGCTCGACTCGATCGTCAGTCGAGTACCACCGAACCAACCCTTCCGAGGGCTGGGAAACGAACACGTTTCGGCCAACCCGGAAAGCGCCACCCACGTCGTCTCCGACCTCCATGCGTCCCAGATCCTCGAGCTGCCCCGAGTCGAGTGCGAGGTTCGCGACGCGTCCCGATCCGCGCTCGACCATCAGCAGCGGGCCCGGGGGGAGATCCTGCCCGAGGACGGTCCGCTGGGGGTCGAACCCAGCTGTGGAGATGCGGCCCTGGGCATGCCCGCGGTCATCGACGGGGATGACCACGCCCGAGCCTCGGTCGAGCACGATGGGCTCGTCGTCGATCGACCCCAGTGAGAGGTCGCGGCCCGAGGCACCCGTTCGGATCGTGTATCGGACCTCTTGGTCATCGAGCCCCAACAGGTTCCCGGTGCCTGTCTCGATCACCCAGAGAGCCCCCGCTCGGTCGACCATCGCGTCACCCGCACCACCTTCGACCCGAACCGGGGCGCCCCGCGGTTGGAGGCTCTGCGGGTCGCGAGAGGTGACCTCTGGGTGGTTCGGGTCGATCGAGTACACGCGGCCCGTTCCGACCAGCAGCCGGGTGCCCGGACCGCCGATGGAGACGCCCTGCTCGTCGAAGGCCCGAGTGGTCGTGTCGAGGCGGTGCGCCTGCCCCGATGCGGCCTGCACCAGGTAAGCGAGACCGTCCCGCTGTGCCCACTTGCAGTCCTCGGCATCGGGGCATCGCTGCACGGCGGCGTCGACGGCGGCGTTGGGCCCGCTTGCATGGGCCATGTTCTCGCTGTCGGCGAGCCATGCGCCGCCGTCGAGCAAGCGAGACCGCGACGGCGTGAACCCGGTGGCCACGACGGCGACGATGGTGACGGCGAGGATCGTCAGAACCCCGCCCGCCGATGCTGCCCCGACTCGCCGGCGGGCGCGCCTGGTGTTGTCGTCTCCCGCCTTCGCGGTGTCAATGGAGTGCTGAGAGGTATCCACTTGTCGAGATCCTGATCAGGCTGCCGCGTTGGGTGGAGAATCTAGCCCGGCTACGCCCCGGTCCGACGAGTCATGTGGCTGGGATGGGATCCACGGCCCCTCATCTGTTGGGGCGCCGTCGGCACTCACACCTGGTTCCGTGTGAGGCCCGCTCGCTGCCGCTCACGGTTCGCACGGTAAGCCCGAAGATGCGCCTTGGTGGCCCGTTGCGCTGCCCCCCGGCATCTTCGAGCTTGCCTCGGCCAGAACTTGACTCGCGGTTCACGTAGTTCAGCCTCTCAGGCTGCTAGTGCCGAACCCTCACAGATCCGCGGTTCAGCCTCGACCAGCTCATCCCGTTCGCCGCCTGCCGCCCTCCAAGAAAGGTGAGGGGGGGGAGCGACCTGGGCAGAGGTTGCCGACGCGCTCGGTGTCACCCGCCAGTCGGCCCATCAACGCTTCCGTCGTCTCCGCTACGACCCGGCCACCGGCACCGCCTGGCACGAACCACCCCT
>JAHFUU010000551.1 GCA_023264915.1 Microthrixaceae bacterium
GTGATGCTCTGGATCGTGACGCCACCCGGGCTCGAGAAGTTCTTCGAGGCGATCGGGCGGCCGCGCGCGGCCGGCCAGACGCCCCCCGCGCCCTTCGAGCGGCCGACGGACGTGGTGGCGATCGAGCGCGCCCTGGGCATGAACGACACGGTGCGCTAGTGCCGCGACCCGCGAATCCCGCCGGATGGCAAGCGCTACGAGTTGCTGGAAGGAGCCGTCCACGTGACGCCCGCCCCGTCGCCAGGCGCCAGTGGTCGTCCAAGAAGCTCCAGCGCCACCGCGATGACTACTTCGAGGTCCGCGGCCTCGGTCGTGTGTTCAACGCCCCGATCGACGTGATCCTGTCGCAGCACGACGTTGTGCAGCCAGATCTTGTCCTGGTGACGAACCCTGGGCAGATCTCGGCCCGCGGGATCGAGGGGCCACCCCAGCTCATGGTCGACGTCCCCTCACCCTCCACCGTGACCTACGACCGCGCCACCAAGTCGCAACGCTACGCAGCGCCGGGCGTCCGCCACCTCTGGTTCCTCGACCCGGCCGGCCGTCGTCTCCAGTGCTTCCGGCTTGACGGCCACACCTGGCGGTTGGTGCTCGAGGCTGATGGCGACCAGACTGTCGAGCACCCCGACTGGCACGGCCTCACCATCCGCCTCGGAGACCCATGGCTGTAACGGCGCGGAGCCGGGCGCGCTCAACGCCTGGCTTCGCGGCCGTTGTCCGTCACTGCACCGCCGCCGGCCGGTCGAGGTGGCACCGTTGACCACTGGGAAGCGATTCGATTCGACAAGAATTGGCGTGCTTTCTCTTGTCTTCGTCACGGGGTTCACGGCTCTCGTCTACGAGGTCGTGTGGCAACGGTACCTGGGCAATCTTCTCGGCAGCGAGGCCAAGGCCACGAGCTTCATCCTGGCCACCTTCCTGGGCGGTCTCTCCCTCGGTTATCACGTGTTCGGGAAGACCAGCAGAAAGCTCGGCAGGCGAAGCCTGGTCAAGCTGACCGGTTGGCTCGAGGTGGGAATCGGACTCTGGGCCTTCTTCTTCCCGCAACTCTTCCAGATCTTCTTCACGAAGGTGGGCGTCATCCCTCCGGAGCATCCCCTGTCGATCCTCTGGGAGTTCTCTGTGGCAGCGATGCTCATCGGCCTGCCCACCGTCTTCATGGGCGGCACTCTGCCACTGTTGACCCAGGCGCTCTCTCTTGACCTGGACGATTCGTCACCTCTGCACGCGTCGATCTATGCCTCGAACACGGGCGGCGCCTTCTTCGGCTGTCTCGCGGCAGGCTTCGTGCTGGTGCCTCTCTACGGGTTGCCGCTGACGCTCATGTCCATCGCTCCGATCAATCTCCTCGCGGGGTTTTCCCTGATCCTGATCGGTGCCCAGGGGACGGTTCTGGGTGAGGATGTCGGCCCCGGTGCGCAGCCTCCTGGCAGGGCCGGATCCGCTACTAGGCCACCGGGCGTTCTCTTCGTTGCGGCCTCGTTTCTCGCGGGCTTCGTGTCCTTGACGCTTCAGGCGCTCGTCATTCGTCTCCTTGGCATCAGCGCCGGGTCATCAGAGTACGCCTTTTCCATTATCGTGTCGGTCTTCATCCTCATGCTGGCTCTGGGCGCTCGCAAGCTCGCGACACAGAGAGTGATCACCACTCGCCTGTGGACCAACCAGCTGGCCGCTGCCGCGGGGCTATTGCTCATCCTCTTCACGGCGCCGAACTGGCCGTACGTGTCGCACGTCGTTCGGACCCTCCTCAGCTCTCAGGGTCCCGCGTTTTACCTCTATCACCTTGTCCTCTTGGTGCTGTGCGGGGCTGTGCTTTTCCTCGCTGTGGCCGCCATGGGTCGCACCATGCCCCTGCTGTTTCATACGTACCGGACGGGCCTCGACGACCTCGGTCAAGATGTGGGCATGCTCTATACCTGCAACACCCTGGGGTGCCTGGCAGGAGCCCTGATCGGGGGCTATGCTGCTTTTTACGCCTTCAATCTCGAAGGCATCCTGAAGATCTGCGCTGTCCTGCTGCTCGCCACCGTGCCGATGGCGTGCTTGATGGAGCAACGGACACTCCGGAGCCCGAAGGTGCTTGGATCGGTATCTCTTGCGCTGGTCGTGATGGTGGCTCTGCCTGCCTGGCCCGACGAGAAACTAGCGGTGGGGACGTTCAGGCACCGGGAAGCCACACCGTTCTCCTACAGGGGCCCGAAGGAATTTTATCGGCATGGTTTTTTTGCCGAAGGCTGGCGCCTCGTCACGCGGGTCGACGACCCGAACACGTCGGTCGCGGTGGGCGAGGTCAAGCTCAATCAAGCGCCCGAGAAGGGTCCTGGGTTCTCTCGCACCCTCTATGTGAACGGGAAATCCGACGGGAGCACGGCAGGGCCGGACTCGGCCACCATGAAGCTCTTGGGACACCTCCCCATGCTGTTTCAGGGCGAAGAAGCTCAACGGGTCGGCGTGATCGGCTTTGGACTCGGGTTGACTGTGGGGAGCGTGCTGCTCTATCCGAACGTCGAGTCGGTTCATGTATTCGAGATCTCCCCCGGGGTGAGGCAGACCGCGAAGTATTTCGACATTGTGAATGGCGGCGCGAGTCAGAACAAGAAGCTGGCGTGGAAGATGGGCGACGCCTATCGCTACCTGGTGTC
>JAHFUU010000096.1 GCA_023264915.1 Microthrixaceae bacterium
CGACAACTTCATGCCTCGCCAACTCACCAAGCGTGGCCACCGGTTGGTGTTCTCGAACGGCGTGATCGCGCTCGCCGTGTCCTCGATCGTCCTGTTGGTCATCACCGGCGCGACCGTCGACCGGCTCATCCCGTTGTATGCCATCGGCGTGTTCTTGAGCTTCACCCTCTCCCAGGCTGGGATGGCCAAGCATCACATCACCCACAAGGAACCGCGATGGCGCCTCGGGCTGCTCGTGAACGGGATGGGATCGGTCCTGTCCGGGGTCGTCTGCGTGATCATCGCCATCACCAAGTTCACCCACGGCGCCTGGGCGATCCTGATCCTGATCCCGATCCTGGTGGCACTGCTCGTCCGTCTCAACAAGCAGTACGAGACCGAGGAGGAGATCCTCGAGGAGGACGCGCCCACCGCGGCCGAAGCCCCGATCCGGAGCCGCCACGTGGTGATCGTCCTACTCGACTCCCTTGACATGGCCGCCGCCAGGGCCATCCAGTACGCAAGGACGTTGATGCCAGACGAGCTCACGGCCGTGCACTTCGACCTGGACCCGATACGGACCGAGGATCTCACTGCGGCCTGGTCTCGATTGGGGTTCTCACGGCTTGCCCTCGATGTCATCGAGTGCCCGGACCGCCGGATAGAGCGGGCGACAGCCGAGCTCGTTGCCCGGCAGTTGACGGGAGGTGACACCGAGGTGAGCGTGCTGCTCCCAAGGCGCGAGTACACCAGGTTCTGGCACCGCCTGGTGCACGACCAGACAGCGGACTCCATCGCGAAGACCCTCTCGGGGTTGCCCCACTGCAACGTGACGATCGTGCCCTTCCACCTCGGGTCGGACCCGATCGAGGTCCCCGCCGCAGATACCAGGCACGAAGCCAGGCACCTGCGACGCAAGTCCCATCCCCAGACCCCCTCGGTCGGCGCTATCGACATCGGCGACATCGAGCTGCCCGCCGATCGCACGCCGATCAGCCAGGTGAAGTTCCGTGAGCGGGTCAAGGTGGCCGGCAAGGTGTACTCGTTGCGGGTCCAACCCTGGTCGGGCGTTGCGAGCCTCGAGCTGACACTCATCGATGACACCGGTGCCCTCGGGGTCGTCTTCTTCGGCCGGAAGAGCCTGGCCGGGATCAAGCCTGGCACGGCGCTCGTCGTCGAGGGGATGGTCGGAGAGCACCGAGGCAAGATGGCGATGCTCAACCCTGTCTATGAGATCCAATCACCGGCGCCCGCCAGCGCGCATCATTGACAGCGCCTGGCTCGGGAGGTCACATCCTTCGCGCTGCCTCGATGTCCGGTGAGTCGGTCAGTTGGTTCTCTGGCCGTCACGGGAACGCCCACCCAGGAGGCAGCGTCGGCACAGGTGCGGGGCGGGCCCCGTCCTCAACCATGCATCTCGGCCCGTGACCGCCGGCCGAGCAGGCCCTTGTAGGCGTCCGCAGCCGAACGACCCTCGTTGAGGACCGCATAGACCTCTTCTGCAATCGGCATCTCGACGCCGTGCTCCTCGGCCAGCTCCATCACGACCGAGGAGGTCTTTACGCCTTCGGCGACCATGTTCATGTCGGCGATGATCTGCTCGATCGTGCGACCCTTGCCCAACTCGACGCCGACGTGGCGGTTGCGGCTCTGGGGGCTGATGCACGTGGCGAGCAGGTCTCCCATTCCGGCCAGACCGGAAAAGGTGATCTCGTGTCCGCCCATCGCGACGCCCAGGCGGGAGAGCTCGGTGAGGCCGCGGGTGATCACCGCGGCTCGCGTGTTGTCCCCGGTACCCAAGCCGTCGGCCATCCCGGACGCGATCGCCATGACGTTCTTCAGTGCCCCTGCAAGCTCGCACCCGATCACGTCAGGGTTCGTGTAGACACGAAACAGGTTGGTTGCGATGATCTGCTGCATGTGCATGGCTACGGTCTCGTCGGACATGGAGATGACCGACGCTGCGGCGTCGCCAGCGAGGATCTCCTTGGCGAGGTTGGGCCCAGTGAGGACCCCGTAGGGATGGCCGGGCAGCAGCTCGTTGACTATCTGGGTCATGCGCAACCGGCTGCCCTGCTCGAGACCCTTGGTCAGGCTGACCACCGGGACCCAGGCCCGCAGGTGCTTCTCGACGTTCTCCATGACCGAGCGGAACCCGTGTGATGGCACACCCATGACGAGGACATCCGCGCACGACACCGCCTCTTCGAAGGAAGCCGTGGCCCGCAGGCCAGGATGCAGGTCGTAGCCGGCGAGGTACTTGGTGTTCTGGTGCTTGGTGTTGACCTGGTCCGCGACGGCGGGGTCGCGGGACCAGAGCACGGTCTCGGTGTTGTGGGCAGTGAGGTGAGCGACCGTGGTCCCCCACGAACCGGCTCCGATGACCGCGACGCAGATCCGCATGTAGTGCACCATACCCCCGCGGCACCGTGGGAATGCCTGGCCGGGCTCCCGGCCCATACACTTCGGCTGATGTCCGCAGCAGTCGCGGTGCTCGTGCCGGTGAAGGCCTTTTCACGCGCGAAAGTCCGGCTTGCTCCCGCGCTCGACCGCCACGAGCGAGCCGAGCTTGCGCGCCAGATGGCAACGACGGTCCTCGGGGCGGCGCGGCCGTTCCCGGTGTTCGTGGTGTGCGACGACCAAGAGGTCGCGGGTTGGGCCCGCGACGCGGACGCTGGGGTGATATGGCGCCCCGGGCGCGGGCTGAACGCAGCGGTGAGCGACGGCGTCAGCGAGCTTGCCCGGTTCGGCTTCGGGCGAGTGGTGATCGCGCACGGAGACCTGCCTCACGCCCGCGACTTCTCTGAAGCTTCGACCTTCGAGGGTGTCACGCTGGTGCCTGACCGGCGTGAGGACGGCACGAACGTCGCGTGCGTGCCGTCCTCGTCAGGATTCGCCTTCTCATATGGCGCGGGCTCGTTCTCGCGCCATCGCGCCGAGGCCGAACGGATAGGTCTGCCCCTACGGATCCTTCGCGAGCCCAGGCTGGCATGGGACGTCGACTCGCCTGACGACTTGAACGATCCCGACTGGCTTCCGGCCTCAGAACGCCACCGCCTGGTGACACCGCCTGTCAGGCACTGCGGATCATGACCGGCGGCGGCACCGTGGCCCGGAGATGACCTCGGCGAACCTCCCGACGCCGGGTCGCGCTCTCGCCATCGGTGCCCACCCGGACGACATCGAGTTCCAGTGCGGCGCGACCCTTGCGAAATGGGCCGCTGGTGGGTGCACCATCGATCACCTGGTGCTCACTGACGGCTCAAAGGGCAGCTGGGACCCAACAGCTGACACAGCCGAGCTGATCCGATCACGACAAGAAGAGCAGCGCGCCGCCGCGGCATCACTTGGGGCCAAAGGTGAGGTCGTGTTCCTGGGCCACGTCGACGGCGAGCTCCAGTCCACGCTCGCCGTTCGAGAAGAGCTGACCTACTGGATACGCAGGCTCAGACCTGACGTGGTGCTCGGCCATGACCCCTGGAAGCGGTACCGGCTGCACCCCGATCATCGACACTCCGGTTGGCTAACCGTCGACAGCGTGGTCGCGGCGCGGGATCCCCACTTCTACCCGTCCGGTGACCTCAGCCATCACCGGCCCTCCGCACTGTTGCTCTTCGAGGCCGACGAGGCAGACCACACAGAGGACGTAACCGGGTTCGGCGAGTCCAAGGTCGCCGCGCTGCTGGCCCACAGGAGCCAGCACCAGTCCACGATGGCAATCCCTCCCGGCGACGACGGCACAGCGCTCGCGGCCTTCCGTTAGCGCGTGATGGGCCGCCTGGCCAAAGTGGGCTCGGAGGTCGGCTTCGAGCTCGGTGAGACCTTCAGGCTCCTCGACCGCCTATGACCGTCGACCTACCGGACAGCCTGACCGTGAAGTCAGACGCTGGGCCTGCGACCTCGTCCAAGGAGCCGATGACCGCCACCAAGGCAGCGAAGGCGGCGCTGTTCGTCGTGTTCGCCATCACCGGCTTCTCGGCTCTCACGCTCCAGGTGGTGTGGCAGAGGGTGATGTCGCTGCATGCCGGGGTTGATCTCGTCTCCTTCACCACTGTGGTAGCCGCGTTCCTGGCTGGCCTCGGCGTGGGCAGCCTGGCGGGCGGGTCCCTTGCCGACAGGCTCGGACCGCATCGATCAGTCACCGCGTTCGCTGCATCGAACCTCGCCATTGGCGCCTTTGCCTGGGGAAGTCTGTGGGTCTTCTATGACCTGTACCGCGCACAGGCCGTGCACCTGAGCGCCACCCCTGCGAAGTTCGCGTTCAACTTCGCGCTGTTGCTGGTACCCACGATGCTCATGGGGCTGTCGACCCCGCTCGCCGCGAAGTCGATCGTGGCCCGTGTCGACGAGGCCGGCCCTCTGGTCGGCCGGCTGTACGCGGTCAACACCCTGGGTGCCGCCGCGGGGTCAGCCGTAGCGGGCTGGTACCTCCTCGGCGCCGTCGGGTTCACGGCCACCACCCGAGTGGCCGGCTCGCTCAACGTGGTCGCCGCCGCGGGGCTGCTGGTGGTGGCTCGACGTCAAGCGCGGCAACCGGCCGCCGACCTTGGTCCCGTCAAGGGTGACGAACCGGCTGGGCCCGCGACCGGACCCTCGCGGACCGCAGGTGACGGACCACAAGAAGGCTCAGCCGCAGTGTCGTGCGAGGCCGCACCCCTGACGGTTTTCGGGGCTCGCGTGTGGCCCTGGTACCTGGTCTACGCGCTGACCGGCGCTGTGGCCCTCGGGTTCGAGGTCGTGTTCTTCCGGGTGATCGACACCGCGATGCGCTCCAACTCCTACAGCTTCGCCCACGTCCTGTCGCTGTACCTGTTGCTCTTCGGCGTCGGGGCCGCGATCGCCGCGCCGGTCGTCAAGCGGGCCCGGCGCAAGGACCTGTGGTTCTGCTGGATCCAGTTCGCGGTCGGGGCGAGCGCGCTGGTCGGGCTGATCCTGATGATCAAGGGACTGCCCCACACACCGCTGGCCGACGCTGCGCGCGAGCACTTCGCCAGCGAGGGTCTGGCCGTTGGCTTCTCCACCATCGACGGCGCACCGCGAAGTGACCTCGTTGGCGTGCTGTTCGGGTTGCCGGCGCTGGTGATGGCTGTACCGGTGCTGTGCATGGGAGCCGGGTTCCCGTTCGTCCAGGCAATGGTGACTGACCGAGTCGACACCCTCGGCCGGCACACCGGCAGGCTGCTGTTCGCGAACATCGCCGGAAACGTCGCCGGAACCCTCGTCGTCGGCTTCTTCATGCTCGATCGGCTGGGCACGTCGCGCACCTACCGGATCCTGGGGATCGCGCTGACAGTCCCCGCCCTGGTGGCTGCATGGGGGGCAAAGGGCCGGTCCCCGGTCAGGCGCAACTGGCGCCGGGTCGGTCTCGCTGTGTCCGCGTGCATGGTGATGGGTGCCATCTTGGTGGCCGTGCCGTCGAACCAGTCGATCTACGCGACCCTGCACGGGGTGCCCACCGATCAGCTCGCCATGGTTGAAGACCGCACATGCGTGGCTGGGCTGCGTCAAGCGGCCGGCGGTGAGCGTGAGCTGACCGTGAACGCGTCCGTGCAGAACAACTACCCCTTCGACGACTTCCACGTCCTGATCGGGCTCACTCCGACCGTCATCCATCCGCGGCCACAGAGCGCGATGGCTCTTGGCCTCGGTATCGGGGCGACCCCCTACGGGCTGGGCCTCAGCAACCAGGTCCAGGACATCTCGACCGTCGAGATCTGCGGGGGTGAGCTGGGTCTCCTTCAAGGGCTGAAGGACGAGGGGCGAAGCGATGTCCGTCGAATGCTCGACAACCCCAGGCAGCAGATCCACGTGGGCGACGGCAGGGACTTCCTTCTGCGTTCGGGCAAGCAGTTCGACGTGGTCGTGGTCGACACCCTCCGCTCGCACTCGGCCTTCAGCGGCAGCTTGTACTCGGTCGAGTTCTACGAGCTTGTGAAGTCGCACCTGTCCAGCGGTGGGATGCTTGCACAGTGGGAGGCATCGCCCCGCGTGGTCAACAGCATGACCGAGGTGTTCCCATATGTCATCGAGCTCCGCGTCTGGTCCTACTTCGGATCCAAGTACCTGATCGCGAGCGACCAGCCGATCACCTTCGATCGCGAGACGGTGATCAAGCGGGTGCGAGCGGCCGCAGCGGCACCTGGGATGTCCCCCGACGAGCTAGGGCGCCTCGACCGGCTCCAGGAGTTCTTCCGTGCAGCTGAGGTGCGCTGCGTAGCTGACGGCTCGGCGCGGCCCGATCTGGATGGGTCAGCGCTCAACCGCGACCTGCACCCGCGCGACGAGTACTTCCTGAACAACGCTGAGTCCGCGCCTCGCCGGGTGAGCTGCGGCTGACATCACAACAGGTACCAGGGCGACCACCCGCCACCGGGATCCAGCTCGAACGCGTGGGTCACCGGTAGCCCGGCCGTGAACACCTCGACCCTGCCGTCGGGGTTCACCGCAGAGGCCAGATCTCCGCCGCTGCCACCCAGCGAGTGTGGGCCGCCCCAGCCACCGTTCGGGGAGAGCTGGCCCAGGGCGACGATCGGTCCGCCACTCGGTGTGGAGCCGAACACGACAAGTCGCTGGTCAGGCTCGTTCGCCGAAGCCAGCTTCCGTGAGGGATCTATCAGGCCACCCAGCGGCGCTGTCGGGGACCATCCGCTCGCCCACTGGTACGCGTGCCAAGCCTGCCCGTCAGCACCAGCAGCGAACACCTCCAAGCGCAGGTCCTGGTTGACGCCCAAGACGGGCGTGCCGCTGATCCCTCCGCCAAGTGATCGCCACGTGTCCCAGCCCACCCCCGGGGCCTGCTGGGCATCGAGGGCGAGCTGGCCGGCCGGGTCGACCCAGGCCACCACTAGGCGCCCGTCGGCCTGGCGGGCAGCGGCGACTCCGATCGGTGAAGCGGCAGGCGCGAACCCTGGAGCCTGCATCGAGTACCACTCCGACCATCCGGACTGCGCGGCGGGCTGCCAGACGTGGCGAAGCGCGCCATCGGACCCAACAGCGAACACCTCGAGCCGGCCATCTGAGTTCGCGGCGACGCTGAACAGGCCGGGTTGCCAACCCTCGCCCGCCAGCGGGTACCAACTCGACCAGCCACATCCCGGACACACCTGCCAGACGTGCCACAGGCGCGAGTCAGATCCGACGGAGAAGGCCTCGAGCCGGCCATCTGAGTTGGTGGCGGTCGACACGGTGCCCGCAAGGGTTGCGCCCGAAAGCGGGTACCACGAGTCCCACCCGCCACCGGGCCACTGCTGGAAGCTGTGCCTGAGGGTGCCACCAGCGTCGGTGGCGAAGACCTCGAGCCGGCCGTCGAAGTTCGCAACGACCGGGCCACCGAAGACCTGGGGGAACACGCTCACGGACCTGCACCCGAGCACGGCATCGCTGCCGTTGCCCACGTTGCGTGCACGGACACAGAACGAGTGGGTACCGGCACCGGCGGGGAACGAAGCGTCGAACCCATGCGCAGCCGAGAAGGATGGGAAGAAGAACGGCAGCTCGCTTCTCGTACTGCTTGCCACGAGCGTGCCGACTTCACGACCGTCGACGCTGACAGAGCCGACCACGGGATCATCGGTGTCGGGGTCGATGATCCAACCGACCAGGCGAACCGACTGGTTGCCAGCACGTGCCGCAGAGTCGAGATGCCCCGTCGGGCTGGCGGAGATGCCATCGGTGCGGGTGATCGAGTCGAGACCGGCCTGGTTCCCGTCTTTGAACAGGCGGCTCGCGCCGGCGAGGTCGCCACGGAGCTCGAGGTCGAAGAAGTCACCGATCGACGCACGCATCGCGGCGGCCTGTGCACTCGATCCTGTGTATGGAAGCTCGTGGCCACCACCGAGCGCTGTCAGGAACGCCCTCGGGGCATGGGCCCCGTCATAGGCAGCAATGCCTTCGCTGTAGGCGGCTATAGGGTCGGCATCGCCATGGGCTACGAGCACCGCGCCCGGTTGGACAGATCCCCAGGCACCTCCTGGAATGG
>JAHFUU010000552.1 GCA_023264915.1 Microthrixaceae bacterium
TCGCCGCCGGCCACTACGACTCGCCCGCCGTCCAGCTCATCGCTTCGCACAACCCGGCGCGCTACAACGGGATGTAGCTCGCCCTGGCCGGCGCGAGGCCAGTAGGCGAGGACAGCGGGATCGAGAACGTCAAGGCGATGGCAACGGTCGGCGTTCCACAGGTCAGCGAGTAGGGCTCGCTGTCCCAGCTGGACGCCCTCGGGGCTTTTGCCGAGCACGTGCGATCCTTCGTCGACGTGTCAGCCCTGTCTCCGATGAGGATCGTGGCTGACGCCGCCAACGGGATGGGTGGCTTGATAGTCCCTGCGGTGTTCGAGGGGTTGCCGTTCGAGGTCGACCTGCTGTATGGAGACCTTGACGGGACGTTCCCCAACCATCCTGCTGACCCGATCCAGCCCGACAACCTCCGCGATCTCCAGGCACGCATGCTGTCCACGGGGGCTGACGTCGGTCTGGCCTTTGACGGTGACGCCGACAGGGTCTTCCTCGTGGACGACAAGGGCCAACTCGTCTCCGGCTCGCTGACGACTGCGATCGTCGCGAAGGTGATGCTGGACGAGCACCCGGGCGCGACGATCCTTCACAACCTCATCTGCTCCAAAGCGGTACCCGAGATCATCGTCGAGAACGGCGGCATCCCGGTCCGGACCCGCGTGGGGCACAGCCTGATCAAGAAGGTGATGGCAGAGACCGGGGCTGCCTTCGGCGGTGAGCACTCCGGTCACTACTACTTCGCGGACAACTACCGTGCGGATTCAGGCATCATCGCAGCACTGGTCGTCCTCCAGGCGCTGTCTGCGGCCGGTCTGCCGCTCTCCCAGCTCCGGATCCCCTATGAACGCTACGCCTCCTCCGGCGAGATCAACTTCGAGGTCGATGACAGCCTTGCTGTCATCGACGCCGTCGCGGCCGCATTCCCCAAAGCCCAACAGGATCGTCTGGATGGCCTCACGGTGCAGGCAGGCAGGGACTGGTGGTTCAACTTGCGCCCGTCCAACACCGAACGTCTGCTGCGTCTCAACCTCGAGGCACCCACCCCGGCGGCTGTTGCCGGTCACGTCGCGGAGGTGAGCCGACTCATAGCAGAGCACGCCTGAGCGACCGAGACCGGACCTGATAGGGCGTCGGGGCGCGGCCTCCGGGCAGCTCGATCCTGTTGCAGGCCCGGCTACGCTGCGGCGATCGCCGCTGAGGAGGAGAACCCATGGCGCTTGACCCCCAACTGCTCGAGATCCTTGCCTGCCCAGAGGACAAGGGGCCGTTGCTCTACTTCGAGGACGAAGACACGCTGTACAACCCCCGCCTCGAGCGCCGTTACTTCATCAAGGACGACATCCCGGTGATGTTGATAGACGAATCCGAGACCGTCGACGACGCCGAGCATGACCGCCTGATGTCCAAGGCCGATGAGAAGGGCATCAAGCCGACCTTCGAGCCGTCCGAGCCATGAGCCCTGTGGCCCGCCTCGACACGGTGGGGATGTGGGACCTGGCGGCTGGCCTGCCAGAGCAGGTGAGCCAGGCAGTAGGCCTGGTTGGCGATCTCGAAGGTCTGCCCGGCCACGATGACATCGAGAACGTCGTGGTGCTGGGAATGGGTGGCTCCGGGATCGCGGGCGACGTCGTGAAGGAGGTTGCCGGCCCGTTCATGCCCGTGCCGGTGGTCGTGCACAAGGGCTACAGCATCCCCAACTTCATCAGCGAGACCTCCCTGGTGTTCGCTGTGTCGTTCTCGGGCAACACAGAAGAGACAGTCGATGCCGCAACCAATGCCGTGATGCAGGGCGGGCATCTGGTGGCGATGAGCAGCGGCGGCGAGCTCGAGGAGCTGGCGGCAGGTTGGGAGGCGCCCCACGTCAGGCTTCCCGACGGGATCCCGATGCCCCGCGCGGCCATCGGCCTCGTGAGTGTCCCACCCCTGGTGGTGCTAGAGCGCGTGGGCTTGTTCCCCGGTGCCACCTCATGGGTGCAGGCAGCAGTCGAGCAGCTCGGGAAGCGGCGCGATCAGCTCGTCGCCGACGGCTCCCCGGCAGAGCACCTGGCCCGCACCATCGACGGGTCGATCCCGATCATCTACAGCGGTGGCGGGCTGGGCGGCACCGCGGCGATGCGCTGGAAGTGCCAGGTCAACGAGAACGCCAAGGCACCGGCGTTTCACAACTCCTACCCAGAGCTGTGCCACAACGAGGTGTGCGGGTGGGGCCAGCACGGCGATATCACCAGACAGGTGTTCCAGGCAGTCACCCTTCGTCACGAGTTCGAGCATCCCCAGATCGGCCGCCGCATCTCCTTTGTCGACGAGATCCTCGAGGAGGTCGTGGGGGGCGTGCACGAGGTGCAGGCCGAAGGTGAGGGTCCGATGGCGCAGCTGCTGGACCTCATCCTGTTCGGCGACTTCTTCTCGCTGCACCTCGCCTACAAGGCCGGTGTCGACCCCGGTCCGATCCCCGTCCTGGATGACCTCAAGAGGTTCGTCTCCGAGGAATGAGGCTCCGCCCGCGGGGACTGACCGGGCTCCGCCCGCGGCCCTGACATCGACTCGGGCTGGTCGGGTTGTCTAGTGTGAACCTGGGCTGATCAGAGAGGTGTCAGTGGACCCCAGCCCGTCGAGCCAGGTGCCTGCACCTGGCAGTCATCGAA
>JAHFUU010000553.1 GCA_023264915.1 Microthrixaceae bacterium
GATCTGGTCGACGATGCGGTAGTTGATGAACGCGTCCTCGGTCGTCCATCTGCGAACCCAGCCCATGCACACCACGACGAGCACAGGCACGGCCAGGACGAGCACTTGGACAGGGCTCCTCCTGGCAGCGTGTGCCCAGCGGCTACAGAAGTCGAGGCGGCGGGGCAACGCGCGGCGGCCGGGGCGCGGGAACGGGGTCTCCGCGTGGGTCTCGGGAGGTGCTTCGGTGGTGGCCATCAAGTGCGCTCAGCAGTTGGCCTTGTTCCAGTCCCTGATGTTGTTGGACGCGTCGGCAAGACCAGCCACGTCGGGACCCTTCCCGTCAAGGCGGTTGAGCTGGCTGTCATGCAGCACCTTGATGTCGGCGGCCAGCGCCGGCACCGCCTTCTGCGCAGCTATGGCGGAGTCGTCGAGGGCGATGATCGCAGCCTTCAGCTTGGCCGCATCAGCCTTCTTCAGGTTGATCCCGGCCGCGGAGAAGTAGATCAGCTGGAACACCTTGATCGCACCGCAGGTCGGCGTCAGGGGCTTCAGGGTTGTGGTCGGCCCATTCGCCGTCGTCGTCGCGTGCTTTGTCGTCGACGGCGCTGGCTTGGGAGTCGGCGGTGGACCCTTGAGCACAGGCGCGGCGGTCGTCGACGGAGGTGCGGCCGTCGTGTTGCCCAGCCCTTGCACCGGAACGGTTGCTGTGAGCACCTGAGCCACGGTGCCGGTGGATCCTGGCGAGGTCGCAGTCGACCCCGCGCCCGAGGAGGCTGTGGTGTCCGCACCCCCGCACGAAGCGGCCAGACAAGCGACCGCCAGCACCAGGACCAGCACCGGGACCTGCATCGGGCTCGACGGCGCTTTGAACCGTGCCGGCACGTTCGAGGCCATTCGCGGGAGCTTAGCCCTCATGTCGCGAAGTCCCGATTGACCTGACCCTGCCCCAGGGACCCCGTGTCGACAGGCACCAGGCACCAGGCACGAATGCACGAATGCACCAGGCACGAATGCACGAATGCACGAATGCACGAAATCACCGGGCTCTCAGCTGAACAGCTCCTCGGAGGTCGCCTCACGCTCGGCCAGCCCCGAGATGCCATCATCAGAGGCGGCGCGTTCCTCGGGCCCCTGGCTCGCTCGCGCTTGCCGGTCCGGCGGGGTGCCGGCACGTCCGCTCGCCAGGCACCAGATCGTGAAGGCGGCAGCCCATGCCACCGCCAGCACCACCCCGGCCGGGATGACGAGCACCCAGCAGGCCCCAGCCACCAGAGCCAGGCCGGTGTCATGGACGGCCAGCGAGCGCCTCCTTGTCGCGGGCACCCTGGAGAAGCCGACAAGGGACCACACAGCGATGGCGATGCCGCCGAGGATGAACGACATCGCCAAGGCCCGCATCCAGCCAGGCCTCGCCTTGTCGACCACCGCGACCCACTCAGATGGGGGCGAGACCGCCGCACCGGAACGCCCGACGGTGCGGACCCTGAAGCGCACCGCGTCGCCGTGTGCGTCCTCGAGTGCCGGCTCGGCGAAGTCGGTGGTCGTGTCCGGGGCCTTCTGCAGCTTCCCGTCAGAACGTTCGACCACGTAGGTGAACGGCTCTGTTGAACCAGCCGGGGGTGACCATGACACCTCGGTGACGTCGTCGAGAGCGCTCGCGGACACGTTCGTGGGAACCGGCGGCGCGAAGCAGCCCTGGGCTGCCTCGACCACGGTGTTGATCCACAGGTTGATGCCCGCGGGGGTCGGATGGATCTGGTCCCAGATGTAGGTGTGGTCCGGTTTGCTGGCGCGGGCCGCGTAGTCCGCAAGGACGACACCTGGACGTGACTTGGCCGCATGCAGCGAGTCATTGATCTGGCGGGTCAGCTTGATCCGCAACTCGGCCCCTTCGGCCGTGTCGGCGTTGCCGCCGTCGACCCCCAGATCGGGGTGGTCGATCTCGGGGAGATCCACGATCACGCGGCACCTGACCCGGTCGGTCGCGTCGAGCAACCGCTTGAGGTCGAACTGGGCCTTGTCCATGAGATCGGGCCGGATGCCCCACGATTCGGTCGTGTTGTTGGAACCCAAGAAGATGACCAGCGCGTCAGGGTTCGCGCCCAGGGCGTCGTCGAGGCGCTTGTCGTCGATCACGGTGCCGAAGCGCTCGCCGCAGTGCGAGGCGAAGATCCAGTGGTACAGCGGGTCATGGGTGGCCACCGTGCGGATCACGTTGGCCGCGCTGTCACCGATCACGACGAGGCGCGGGCCCTCAGAGGGGCTCTCGCTCAACCCGTGGTCCGGTTCGCCGAAGCAGGCCTCACGCATGCGATCGGCCTGGTAGGCGTTCGGCCAGGGGGCCGGGTGCATGTAGGTGCGCATCCACGGAAGGGCTGCGTCTGAAGGAGCACCCAGCCGGGGCCACGACCCGGGCATGGTCACCGGCGGCGGGGGGGCATCTGCGGACCCGTCGGCGGGTGTCGCAGCGATGGAGGAGCCTGGGGCCGCCGCGCCGGTCTGCGTCGCTGCCGGGGCTGAGCCTGGCGCTGCCTGCTGGTCGGTGGTGCCCTGGACGCCGGTGGGACGCAACACCACCGGATCGATCCCGCCCCACTCACCGGCGGGACACCTGGCCTTTTGGTACTCGAGGATCTGAACGTCGGCATCCTGGG
>JAHFUU010000554.1 GCA_023264915.1 Microthrixaceae bacterium
TCCCCCAGAACCGGTATGACAACCAGAAGGTGAGAGCTGTGAAGAGCCCAAGCGGCGACTCGTTCAGCAGCCGCCAATCGTTGATCCACATCAGCGGGTAGAGGGCCGCGATCACTGCGGCGATCACGCCGGCCCGCCGGCCCGACAGGCGCCACGCCACAAGGCCGATCACTCCCACTGCGCCGGCCCCCATCGTCGCGCTCACAGCCCGCACGCCGTCCGGGGACGTGATGCCCACCTTTGCGAGCACAGCGACGATCACCGAGAGCATTGGCGGCTTCCAGCCGGTCGGGGACAGCGTCCCGACGACCATGTACCGGATGGGATCAGAGAACCCCTTGCCGTCAGCGAGGAGGCGACCTTCCATGTACATGGGCATCGAGTAGCCTTCTATCGACAGGCAACCGCTCGCTGCGCTGTCGACCTGTTGCAGCCCCGGGGTGGTCTGGTACCTGCGATCCCAATGGTCCGGGTCAAAGGGGCACGTCGGGTGGATCACGAACACCAGCAGGAGCCTCAGGATGAGCGCCCCGCCCGCGATCAGCAGCAGGGCTCGGTACCTGTGCCAGCCCGAAGCAGCTTGTCCGTCTTGGGGTTCGGCTGGGGTGGGCGATGGTGCGGTCGCCTCCCCGGGCCTGTCGATGCTCTCGCGGAGGCTCATCGTGTGGATCGACCCACGGTCAACCAGGCCCAGGCGCCTGTCTCGATGACGGCGACCTGACCTCGATCACACGGAAGCGCCTTCGGGCGGGCGCGGGGTCCGCGCCGGTGACGGGGGAGCAGGGCAGGAAGCCGTTCTCTTGGGGCGCCGGGCCCGACGCAGCCACGATCTGTGCCGGGCCGGTCACAGTCACCTGAGGCAGGTCTGGCTGGAGTAGTTCAAGAGGCTGAAGTAGGACGTGAAGAACTTCTTGGCCTGGTCCTTGCCGACGTTCTTGTCGGCCCAGGCGTTGAAGGTCTCGGGGTTGCGGACCGTTCCGTCGGCGATGGCAGCGTTGAGGCTCTTCAGCACCCCTACCGCGTACTCCATCCTGGTCTTCAACGTTGGAGGTGCGTTGTCATACATGATCACGACCAGGCGGATCACGTCCGGGTAGGTGTCGATCGTGACCCTGGGCAGGTTCAGGGGCCCGTACTTGTCATCTGCCTCGCGGAATGCAGCGCAGTAGGCATCTGGAAGGGGGCCGATTGCTGCATCGTCGATCTTCTCGAGGGGATTGGTGTCTGGGGGGCCTACCTCGGTGGCTGCGGGACCGACCTCGCGGGCCGGCTTGGGAGTGGGCTTTGCCACGGGTGCATCCTCGGCACACCCGACGGTTGCAATCAGTGCCATGAACGCGCCAGCCAGCAGCGCACAACGGAGCTTGGTCACGGGTCCGAGCATACCTGGCGCCCCAGAGCGCGAAGGATCGCACCGGGCAGACCTCAGACGGGCCTGCGCCTCGCCTGACGGCTCAAGTGACTCGGATGGGATCGTCCGCCCCTCATCTTGCTTGGAGAGCCGTCGGCGTTCACCTGGTTCGGAAGGCCCGCTCACCCGCCTCTGGGAACGGGGATCACAAGGTGGTGGCGCACATGTCGTCGCCCATGGCCACCGAAGCGCCTGTCTTGGGGGAGCTGTCCCCGTACAGCTCGGCGAGCATCCCCTTCACCAGGCCGCGGTCGACAGCGCAGATGACGGGGTTCTCGATCGCCGCGTCGCCGAAGGGGCAGTGGTCGCTGACGATGCGGAGAGCGGATCCGGCGCGTTCGGGGTGTGCCGCGAAGCCGTGTGCTGTAAGCGCGTCAGCCACCGCACCCAGCGCTGCGCGGAGGGAGCGGCGTGTGTCCCGCGCGGATCCCATGGACCGGGCAAGCAACCGGCCGTACTCGGATCCGACGTCTTCGGCCATGGCTTCGGCTTCCTTCGGGCCGAGCCGGGACAGGGCGCGCCCGAGGAGTGCCATGAGGACGTCGTCCTGCTTGACCGGCACCTCCAGGGTGGCGTGGTCGTTGGATGGCTTGTAGAACTTGGACGGTCTCCCTGCCCCCGTGCCTGGAGACCGGGCGAGCTGCACCTCCAGGTAGCCGCCGGCAGCCAGCTTGTCGAGGTGGTGCCGCGCGACGTTGGGGTGGAGATCGAAGTGGGTTGCCACCTGTGTCGCGGTCACGCCGTCGCGGTGCTCATGGGCGAACAGGTAGATGTCACGACGTGTCGGATCACCGAAGGCCGAGGTGATTGCGCTGACCGCAGCAGAGAACTCGGTGGCGTTCAGGCTGCGCATCGGAGACGAGTCGCCTTGGTGGGAGGGATGCGCCACCCAGCTATTGTACCTATCGGCATAGGAGAAATGCTCCATGGGTCGCTGCCCGGACCAGAGAGGGATCCATAGATGACGGTCGCTGAAACCGACGTCCTCGAGGCGCTTGCCTCTGTCGAGGACCCCGAGCTGCACCGCAGCATCATCGAGCTCGACATGGTCCGGCGGGTCTCGGTCAGCGGATCCACCGTCGACATCGAGGTGGCCCTGACGGTCGCCGGTTGCCCGCTCCGCGGCGAGATCGATCGCCGTGTCCGTGCTCGGCTCGCCGAGCTGGACGGCGTCGACGAGGTGAACCTCGAGCTGACCGTGATGTCTGACGAGCAGCGAG
>JAHFUU010000555.1 GCA_023264915.1 Microthrixaceae bacterium
ACCCCGATCGCCGAGCTGTACCCGAGCCTGGCTGGCGCCTATGCGGGGCAGTGCTTCGGCTCCTATGACGACGAGACCGTCGAGGGTGCCGGTGTCGCATTCCTCGCCCTGCCTCACGGCGCCTCCCAGGCCCTGGTGCCAGATCTGTTGGACAGGGTCGAGCACGTGATCGACCTCGCCGCGGACTTCCGCCTTGATGACCCCGAGCTCTACCCCGAGTGGTACGGCCAGGCTCACGCTGCACCCGAGCACCTCCCAAGGTTCGCCTACGGCTTGCCAGAGCTGTTCCGCGACGATCTCAAAGGTGCAGCGGCCATCGCGGTGCCAGGTTGCTACCCGACCGCAGCGTCGATCGCCCTGGCCCCTCTTGCAGCCGAAGGGGCGATCCAGACCACCGGGATCGTGGTCGACGCAGCGAGTGGCGCCTCAGGAGCCGGGCGCCCACCCAAGGCGACCACGACGTTCTGTGCCGTCGACGAAGACTTCTGTGCCTACGGCCTGTTGGATCACCGGCACACTCCCGAGATCGAGCAGAACCTGGCGAGGGTCGCCGGCGCGGGCCGGCGTGAGGTCAGTGTCCTGTTCACCCCGCACCTGGCCCCCATGAACCGCGGCATCCTGGCCACCTGCTACGCGCGCCCGTCGCAGGGCTGGGCACACACCTCGACCCGGGCTCTCATGGCGCTCTACCACGAGCGCTATGACGCCGAGCCCTTCGTCGTGGTGACCGACCGCTCACCCTCGACCAAGGCCACCCTCGGCTCCAACACCGCCCACGTCACCGTGCGGTTCGACGAGCGGACCGGATACGTCGTGGCCATCGCGGCCATCGACAACCTCACCAAAGGTGCATCGGGAGCGGCTGTGCAGTGCGCGAACCTGGCCCTGGGCTTCGACGAGGCGTCGGGTCTGTCGACGATCGGGCTCTACCCATGAGTCCCGGCCCCACGAGTCCCGGCCCCACGAGTGCCGGACCCACGAGTGCCGGACCCACGAGTGCCGGCCCCACGAGTGCCGGACCCACGAGTGCCGGCCCCACGAGTGCCGGGCCCGTGAACGCCGAGCCGTTGAACGCCGTGACGGCGCCGAGCGGTTTCGTGGCTGGCGGGCTGGCATGCGGGTTGAAGCCCTCGGGCGCGCTCGACCTCGCTCTGGTCCTTGCCGACGATGCCCGCCCTGTGCCGGCAGCTGGCGTGTTCACCTCCAACAAGATGACCGCGGCGCCGGTGCAGGTGAGCCGCCGGCATCTGGCCCTCACCTCGGGTCAGGCAGTCGCGGTGATCCTCAACAGTGGCAACGCGAACGCAGCCACAGGCGAGAGGGGCATGCAGGACGCATGGGCGATGTGCCGGGGCGTCGCTGACGCGCTCGGCCGCGACCCACACGAGGTGCTGGTCTGCTCGACCGGGCTGATCGGGATCCCGCTTCCTGTCGAGTCGATCACAGCCGCGATACCCGAGCTTGTCTCCCGCAGCAGCACCGATGGCGGCTCCGACGCCGCAGAGGCCATGAGGACCACCGACACCTTCACCAAGGAGGTCCTCATCCGAGCCGACGGTTTCACGGTGGGAGGCATGGCCAAAGGTGCTGCGATGCTCGCCCCCAACATGGCCACGATGCTCGCCGTGCTCACAACCGACGCCGAGGCGTCACCAGAAGCCCTCAGCCAAGCCCTGCACGTCGGCATCGGGCGCTCGTTCAACCAGATGAGCACCGACGGGTGCACCTCCACCAACGACACCGTCCTGGTGCTGGCAAGCGGTCGGGCCGGGCCGGCAGATCCGGCAGCCCTGCAAGAGGCGATCACCCGCGCGTGCTGCCGGCTTGCCGAGGCGATGGTCCTCGATGCGGAGGGCGCAACCAAGTCGGTGACGATCCAGGTGACCGGTGCTGCCACCGATGCCGAGGCCCATCGGGGCGCGAGGAACGTCGCCGACAGCAACCTGTGCAAGTGCTCGTGGTACGGCGAGGACCCGTACTGGGGTCGCATAGCGAGCGAGCTGGGTTCGGCGGGCATCGAGTTCGATCAATCCAGGGTCTGCGTCTCCTATGGCGGGGTGGTCGTCGCCGCTTCAGGGGTCGAGGTCGACCACGACCGAGAGGCAGTGGCGGCACACATGAGCCAGCGCAACATCTGCATCGACGCCGACCTCGGCCTGGGATCAGGCAGCGCCACCATGCTCACCAACGACCTCACCCACGCGTACGTCGACGAGAACATGGGCACGTCGTGACAGGGCGCGACACCTCCGGATCGGTCGACCCCGACGGGATCGCCGCGTCCATGCGTGGCGACCTCGGATCGATGAACGCGTCGCAGCGGGCTCAGGTGCTGGTCGAGGCCCTGCCGTACATCCGAAGGTTCAGCGCCACGACGGTTGTCATCAAGTACGGGGGCAACGCCATGGCTGACCCGGAGCTGGCCGATCGGTTCGCCGAGGATGTCGTCCTGTTGCGCTTCGTCGGCATCGACCCCGTGATCGTCCACGGCGGCGGCCCCCAGATCGGTGAGCTGATGGCGCGGTTGGGCAAGCAGCCCGAGTTCCGTGACGGCCTCCGAGTCACCGACGCCGAGACGCTCGACATCGCTCGCATGGTTCTGGTCGGCAAGGTCAACCGCGACATCGTG
>JAHFUU010000556.1:0-1796 GCA_023264915.1 Microthrixaceae bacterium
GATCGACGACGGGCGTGATGACGTGCTCCCAGTCGTGCCGGAAGTACAGGTGCTGGCGGTGCAGGGCCGCGCCCTGCCCGGGCCCATCGAAGGTGACAGCGTTGAAGCCACGCGCAACGGCAGCGCGGCCACCGAGGCTCCACTGGCTGATCACAGGGCCATCGGATCCATTGTTCAAGATGATCGTCGGGCGAGGTCGGGTGGATTCGTCGGGCTTGAAGAAGTACCCGGCCAGGGTGGTCCCCTCATATGGGATCTCGACCTTTTCGATTGGCGTGTCGAACAGGTCGACAGCGCGGTCCCAGCACGAGCGGTGCTTCTCCCACAGCGACGTGTACCTCGACGGGTCCTCGCTTCCGGGGGCCATCGACGAAGCGTGGTCGAAATAGGTCGACGCTCTCAACAACCGCGCGCGGCCGCTGACGGTGTGGCCGCCGCGAAGCGATTCGTCCGCGAGGGATGCCAACCTGTCAGCGGTCGCCTCCCACTCCCGGACCCACGCCTCACCGTCACCGTCGGGTATGCGCTCTATGGTGGCCAGCGTCTCGCCGACATCGGTGACGTTCGCGTAGGCGAACCCGAGGCTCAGCAGGACAGCGAAGTTCATCCCCTCGTCCTCATAGAAGCGCCGCATGCGGCCGCCACGATACATCACCACCTGCTCGCCCCGACATCCCCCGGTATCCCCGACATCCTCGGCGAGCAGGGTCATCGCATCCGGCGTGAATATCGCGACAGGCGAGCGCGCTCAGCAGTCGATCCGTTGCGCGTCGGTGACCATATGCTCTGTCGGCCAGGCGCGCCTCGAGACCTGACTCTCCATCGCCGGGCGGGTCAATCCGGTAGAAGTCCTGCCTGCCGCCAGACCTCGGTTGCCTCGGGGGTCATCAAACCGAGCTCCTCGCACAGCGCGCGGATCTTGGACAGGGAAGCGACGACCAGATCGCGGTGCGCTGGGTTGTTGGTGAACGCCTCGTCGATGGCCTCTGGGGGGATGCCATAGGTCTCGATGATGTGTTGGGGCGGCTGCATCATCAGGCTCGACAAGACCGCGAGGATGCCAGGAGCAGCCAGGCTCATCTCGGTTCGCTTCTCGTCGCTGAGCTTGGGGACGTTCAGCCGCAGGTACGCGCGGGCGAACGCGACGTGCCTGGCCTCCTCCACGATGTGGATCTGGGAGATGCGTTTGACCAGGGGATGGCGATCGGACCGCTTCCGATGGCCCTCACGCTGCACGTAGTCGATCGGGTCCTCCCCGCCGAGCGCGTAGATGAAGAGCAGCTCGGGGAAGGTGGTGCCGTACTCCGCCACTCTGGCGGTCACCTGGATGAACTCGTCATTGACGGTGGGAACCGGGAGTCCCGCACGGTTGACGAACTCTTGGAACATGAGGGAGTGGTGTGCCTCTTCGATGACCTCGTGGTAGGCGAACCGGTACTCCAGCGAGTTGTGCGGTTGCGTGGCGGCGAAGCGGAGCAGGCCACGGCTGAGGACGCCCTCGAAGATCCGGCCGGTGTAGCAGAACCCGGCAGACATGTTGAGACCGATGCGAGAGCGCTTCTCGGGCGGTTGAGCCTTGTACCAATCAGTCGCACCCAAGGGGTGGTCGCCGGGCAGCTCCCAGCGGGGATCGTCGGGATCGACCAGCATCTCGGGTTCATCCCACGCGATGTCGCGATAGGCCTCGTAGCGCCTGACCACCGATGCGGCACACAGGCGCGCCAGCAGCTTCTGGTAGTCGGCCTCCTTGTCGGCACCGCCCTCGAGGGAATCCTCTTCAGGGGGGACGAAGTCTG
>JAHFUU010000556.1:1806-2625 GCA_023264915.1 Microthrixaceae bacterium
CGCCTCAGTCGACATGTGGTTCACCTTCCGCTCTGGGTCATGTCCTGCACACCTGTCCGTCCCGGGGTGTCGATGCCTGCTGGTGACCGGTTCACGGTCCAGCGCTCGGCACCGAAGCACCTTCGGGTCGGTACGTGACGGGACTCACCGTTCACGTGTCAGCTGTCCTGCCTGACCGTAGCGGATCGGGCAGGCGATTGATGCCTGGTCGCTTCCCCGACCGGCACCAGTAGCCAGGCTTGCCGCCTCCACGGCCCATCGCTCATGCGTCTGGGCACGCCGGTGCACGCCGTGTCGAGGTCAGGACAGCACGCGGTAGGCGACGTGGACCGCGCCGTTGCCGAAGCGGCGCTCGCGGAGGAGCTCGAGCTCGATGCGCAGGTCCGTCGGGAACGCCGGCTTCCCGGCACTGACCGTCACTGGCGAGATCATCACCCACACCTCGTCCACCACACCCGCACGCAGCGCATGCCCCGCAAGCTCGGGCCCGCTCACCGACAGGTCCGCTGAGGTCGCCTCCTTCACGGCGCGCACCTCATAGGCATCGAACGAGGACATGCTTGTCGATGTTCAACGGGGGACTCAGAGCGTGGAGCACAGCTGTCTCGACGGCGTCGAGGCCGACGCCCTTTGGCAATCAGCCGTGAAGGCATCATCCTCGATTCCGGGGGTCCAGCTCGGCTGCTCGGCGATCAGTCGCTGAAAGATGGGCCTCGTTGTCATAAGCCGACACTTCCGGCGCAGTCCATCCAGCACCGTCAGACCTGACGAGGATCGAGCCGTCCCCGCCAGCGGTGGGTCACTCGGTCTCCTCAGGGT
>JAHFUU010000557.1 GCA_023264915.1 Microthrixaceae bacterium
GGTCAGCTTCGGGCATGACCGTGACCGTTGCCGAGGACGTGTGGATGCGACCCTGAGACTCGGTGACCGGAACCCGCTGCACGCGATGCGGCCCACCTTCGTGTCGCATCCGCTGCCACACCGCCTCCCCCTTTAGCGAGAACGTGATCTCGCTGTAACCACCCAGGTCAGAGGGCTGGCTACCCATGACCTCGAGCCGCCAGCCCTGCCGGGCGGCGTAGGCCCGGTACATCTCGAACAGATCGCGCGCGAACAGGTTGGCCTCCTCGCCCCCTTCAGCACCGCGGATCTCGACGATGACGTTCCTGCCGTCGTTGGGGTCCTTGGGCAACAACAGGACCTGCATCTGATCGCTGAGCCTCGCGATGCTGGCTTCAGCGCCTTCTATCTCGCCCTTCAAGGCCTCGCGCTCTTGTGACGCCGAGTCGGTGTACATCTCCTTCCATTCGGCGAGCTCCTCGCGTGCCCTGCGGAGCTCGGTGCCGCAGGACACGACCGTCTCGAGCTCTGAGTGCCTCTTGGCGAGCTCGGCGTAGCGCTTGGGATCGCCGGTCACGGCCGGGTCAGCCAGAGCCAGCTCGACACCGGCGAGCTCGGCTTCGAGGTCTGCGAGTCGATCGATCACGACCCCAAGGGTATTCCCAACGGGGCTGCGGCCCGTCCCGCGGATCCCATCCCGATCACATGACTCGTCGGGGCGGGGGCGAAGCCCTCATCGGGGTGGCTCGCGCCACGAATCGCTGACGGTCATGACCCTCGCCGGCTCACACAGCAGGCCCGCGAGCCGGCGGGTTGCCGGATGTGCGTCGCGCTCGGGAACCAGGATCACCAGGTCCGAGCCAGTGGCGAGCTGCTCGCGAGCATCGGCCGCCAGCGGCACGAGGTCCAGGTCTACTCCCACTGACATGGCGACGACGGTCGGCGTCGACTCTGGTGAGGTCCCCACAGCGAAGGCTGGCAAGACATCCTTGACACTCTTGCGCGGGACCGTGCCCTGGGCCCTCTCGAGCTGGTATCCAGCCAGCGCCTCGACCTCGCCGGACAGAACCTTCTCACGCAGCCATCGTTCTGGAACGAGCTGGCCGAGGGGGTGCGGCTCAGCGCCTGCCTGCCGGTACCTGCTCACGGTCTGGACTACGTCGCGCAGAGCCTCTTCGCTCGGCATCTCGCCGTGCAGGATCCTGAAGGCCTCGCGATCATGGGCGCCTACTCCCACCTCGATCCGTACGCCCCCGCCGGAAGGCTCCTGCACGACCCGTGCGATCTCGAGCCCGAGCAGCTCCCCTGTCACGACCCCGTGCTCGATGCAGACGCGCGCGCCGGCACGGGTGACCAGTGCTGACAGCTCCACAGCGGCCGGCGACGGTGGTTGGTGGCCACCGACGCCGATCGGGGTCACCGGATCGAGGTCACGGCCGTTGATGGACCAGACCGCGATCGGGTGGTTGAACAACCGAGCACGGCGAGCAAGATGGCCGGCCGACTCGCGGTCCTGCACCAGCAGGTGGACCCCGGTCGCGCCACGCCGCCCCGCCCAGGCAAGTGCCGGGCCCAGCATTCGATGCTCGCTCTCGCCCCGCATGACGTAGGCACTCCTACCAGCCACGAGGGCCGCACCGTCACCGAACCCGCCGGCCGCCGTGATCGGGATCTCGCCGAAGCCCGAGGTGACCAGCGCCCTCAGCTTGGTCGCGAGCAGCACCGCCCGGCGCTCGGGGTCTGCTGCTGGCACGACTCAGGAGGGCAGAATGCCGCTTGTCACTCGCTGGATGTGGTCTCTGAGGCAGCAGCCTTGGCTCGACTGCGCTTGCCGTAGCGACGCTCGAACTTCTCGATGCGACCACCGCTGTCGACGAGCTTCTGCTTGCCGGTGTAGAACGGGTGGCACTCGCTGCACAGCTCGACGTTCAGCTCCGCGACCGTCGACCGGGTCGTGAACTGGTTGCCGCACGAGCACTTCACGTGGGATACGACGTAGTCGGGGTGGATTCCGGCCTTCATCAGATGTGCTCCAGTTCGAGTGGGACGACCCACCAGTGTGCCGGCCCCGCTGACCGCAAGCAACGTGGCCATCGCTGGCTACACATCAGATGCCCTCGCCGGGGGTCTTGGCGACCTCGGCCAGGAACCCGTCGTTGGTGCCAGAGCGCGACAGCCGGTCCATGAGAGTCTCGATGCCTGCCTCGACACCCTTGTCAGCTGCCAGGCCGACGAGCGCTCGGCGAACCTTGCACACAGCCTCGATCGCCTTGTCGCCGAGGAGGAGCTCCTCGTGGAGGGTGGAGGACCCCTCGATGTCGATCGCGGGGTAGATGCGCTGATCGGCGAGCCGGCGGTCCAGGCGGAGCTCCATGTTGCCGGTGTCCCTGAACTCCTCGAAGATCAAATCGTCCATCTTCGAGCCCGTCCCTATGAGCGCTGTTGCCAGGATCGTGAGGGATCCACCCTCGTCGAGGTTTCGGGCCGCTCCGAAGAACCTCTTCGGCTGGTACAGGGCGGCGGCGTCGATGCCGCCTGCCGCGGTTCGGCCGCTCGGAGAAGCCGCGAGGTTGTACGCGCGAGCCAGGCGAGTGATGCCATCGAGGAGGATGACCACATCACGACCGTCCTCGACCCTCCTC
>JAHFUU010000558.1 GCA_023264915.1 Microthrixaceae bacterium
CCGATCGCGTTGAGCTGCCCGCCCTCGGCCTCGCAATCCACCAGGATCGACTGGGTGCCCTGCTCGTGGACAGCGTCGATGATCGCATCGGCGATCGAATCGAGCGCCTCGTCCCAGCCGATCCGCTCCCATTCACCGGAGCCACGCTCACCCTTCCTGCGCATCGGATGAAGGATCCGGTCCCCGCCGTCGAGTTGGGTCACCCACGATGCGCCCTTCTGGCACCCGAGCGGGTTCATGTCGGGGATGCCGCCTATGGATGGGAGGTTGCCCGATTGCTCCTCGTGGAGCACCTTGCCGTCCCGCATGTACAGGCGGTAGGTGCAGTTCGCGATGCAGTTCCCGCAATGGGACGCCCACAGCACCTGGTCATAGGTCCAGCGTCGCCGGTAATGGCTTTCCATTCCGCCGCCTTTCGCGAGGGTCAGCCTGGGTGCTCTGCCACGGCTCGAGTGGAATCACCCCAGCGGTTGGTCCATTCGATCGCTCCGGGTTGCAACCGCTTCCTGCACCGGTCGTCGAACGCGGCAAGCTCGTCGGTCGTGAGCACTCCGCGCCATCGTCCGTTGGTGCCTTTGTGGAAGAACGTCGAGCCGCCGCCAACGAAATGCCGGTCTAGCTCGGTGATCGACAGGCTTGCCTGCCTCATCGACTCGAAGGTGCACTGCTGGACGATCGACGGCCACAGGTCCTCGGGGACCTGCTCGCCAAGGAAGTCCGCCACCTTCCGCATCTGGCCCTCGAGGTCAGCAGACAGGTCGTCATAGTGCACGAAGGCGACGTTGGGCTCTTCCTTGTGGGCCCAGAAGGAGGCGACATGGTCGAACCACATCGGCTCGTCGTCAAGCCACCACGCGAAGAAGCTGTGGATGTCATCAAGCGGCGGGGGAGCGTCCCCGAGCTCGATCCCGTCTTCGGCGGCGCTGACCACCAACTGCATCATCAGGTCCTGCTGGCTGTTGCGCATGTGGTTGAAGAAGGACATGAAAGCGTCACGGCCATCGCGGCTGACCACGATGTAGGACGCATCGGGATACCAGGGGATCCCGTCGGCCGGGGTATGGGTCTTGATCTGGCGCCGGTGAGCTTGCGCATCGAGCCGGTCGAGCACATCGTCGACGGCCTCGTACCTTGCGTCGATCCAAGGGGCGTCCTTCATCAAGGTGCCCATCACCTCGGCGGAGGGGGACATGATCGATGCCACGATCGCTTGCATCCAGGTCGTGCCGCACTTGGGGGGTGTGCATACGAAGACATCGCCGGGGCGGTGAACGAAACCCTCCCAGCGGCGGTTGTCAGACACGACCGTGCGATACATCCGCTCGATCGGCTTGTCAGCAGCTGCTCGTGCCATGCTCGGCCCCCTGTCGCCTCGGCCTTGCGCCGAAGTGACCCAACAGAGAGTAACGGGGCTTCGGCCCGGCACGACGGCCATGTCTGGGTATGGGCCGTCGACCTTCATCTTCTCGGCCGCCGTCGGGCGCTCACACCCGGTTCCGGGTGATCTGGTGCTCGCGGGTGCCCACGTCGATATCTTGCCTCGGTCAAGGCCTCACTCGCGACTCGCCGAAGCCGGGTCGGGCGAGATCGTCGACAGGCACCAGCGGGATTCGGTGGTCACGTCACAGGTTCAGGTGCATCCGGCTGAGTCAGGTTCGAGGAGTCCCCCGAGCGCATCAGGTACATCACGATGCCGAGAAGGATCCCAGCACCCATCAGCGGGGTGAAGATGCGCTTCAGCCACACCACATCGGCGAGGAGGCCGACCAGGAACCCGGAGATGCCGACGTTGACGAGCCAGAACGTGATCTGGTCGGCCCATGCGAGAAGGTCACGCCTGCGCGCAGTGGCGACCATCACGAACCCGAAGATCGCATTGGTGATGACGCCTATGAACATCGCATGATCCAATGCGAGCAGGAGGTTCTTCGGTGTGCTGTCGAAGTTGTCGGCGTACTTCGATATCAGGTACGTCAGGATCGCTATGTCCAGCACCACCGCGATGGAGCTCGCTGCCATGAAGCGTTGCGGCGAGACTTCGCCCCACTTGACCGCCCGCAGTGACCTCCAGTTGCGCACGATGAACATGATCACCGCCGCTATCTCGAACGGCAGGTTGAGCATGATCAACGGCAAGGCATCGAGAAGCACACCCAGCATGAGGCTGAAACCACCCGCGAAGAGCAGGACCATCTGGATGAGTCCCGCCCGGGACCCCTTCGTGGTTGCCTCGTCCGGCCTGAACCACCATTCGGCCAACGACATCCCGAGGGGAACCAGGAAGCCGACAACCATCGTTCCGGGGTGCGCCCCCTCGCCGCCAGAAGGCAAGGCCTTGACCTGCCCGTCGCTGGCGAGGAGGACTCCCCAAAGGACGCCGATCACCCCTCCGGTGACAGAGGTGGCTATGGCGGCGAGGAACCCCCACCGTGGCACGCTCATCTCGACGGTGCGCGCTTGGGCGATCGCCCACACGAAGAACGCAGCGATCACCGCCAGCACGACGGTCCCGATGACTGGGCGTGCCCATCCCAAGGTCGTGAGGAAGGCGAGAGCGTAGGAGATGATCGAGACGATCGCGGCTGGGGCAAGGATGCGCGGCGCAGATGCTCGCCAC
>JAHFUU010000001.1 GCA_023264915.1 Microthrixaceae bacterium
TCGACTGGATTGAGGCCAACGAGGACGTGCTCTCCAAGGAGGGTTCGCACATCGGTCTGTGGCACGACGAGGAGAACGGCGAGGTAGTTTTCGACGTTTCCGAGCGAGTTGATACCATAAATGAGGCAATAGCGCTAGGCGAGAAGCTCAACCAGCAAGAAATCTGGGACGTTGCCAACGGTGAGGGTATCCCCACCGGAGGAACAGGAGACCCAGAAAATGAGTGACAAGACTTTCATCGCTGTACCCGAGGGCTACTTTGAGTGGTCCGAGGAGGAGAAGCGCCAGTACGTCGCCGACGCTGTGGCGGCAATGCCCAAGCCCGAGCAAGTGCAGGAGGAGGAGTCATGAGCGAGACCCCCGTGGACGTGGTGGACCCCGACGAGGAGGACATCATCGACGTGGACTCCGTTCCCGCCGACGCCACCGCTGAGTGGTTCCTGGGTGTCGCCGCGCTTGAGGCCGCTGACGCCGAGGAGTTCCTCAGCGAGCCCTACATGGCGCACAGCGCTGAGGCCGCTGACCACTTCGAGCAGGCCGCGAAGGACTTGGAAGCGACCAACCCGGAGATGGCGCGCGAGGCCGCTGACATCTCCATCCGACTGCGCCGCTTCCTCTCGCTCGACTGGGGCGACCCCAACGCCGTCGTCACGTCGGACATGGTGAACCCGCCCGAGGGCGATGTCGTGGTCGCGTCCGGTGGGCTCGCCAAGACGCGCCTGCCCAAGTACCCCATCGCGCCACCGCTGGCCTGGTTCCAGAACCCTGGGCTCAAGGAGCCGACGCCGCTGACCATCACCGATGACGGCCACGTCTACGGGCACATCGCTCTGTGGGGAACCTGCCACACCGGCGGCGAACAGCACGGCCAGTGTGTGACTCCACCGCGCTCGCACACCAACTACTCGCACTTCCGCACCGGAGCCATCCTCACCTCTGAGGGCCGCGAGGTTGCCGTCGGCCACCTGACGCTGGACACCAAGCACGCGAACCAGCGCCTCAACGCGGTGCGCGCATCGGCTCACTACGACCACACCGGCCACGTCGCCGCTGACGTGTCCGTCGGTGAGGACCAGCACGGCATCTGGTTCTCCGGCGCGCTCCGCCCGGACCTGACTGACTCCGCTGTCCGCTCGCTCCGCTCGGCTCCGCTGTCCGGTGACTGGCGTCGCATCCGTGGCAACCTCGAACTGGTGGCCGCGCTGGGCGTCAACATGCCCGGATTCCCGGTGCCGCGCCCCAACGGGCTCGTCGCGTCGGGCCTCATGCAGTCGCTCGTCGCGTCTGGCATGCTCGCCCCCAAGACCGTCGTCAAGCCTGGCACGCCCGGCGCTCTGTCCACGTCGGACCTGCGCTACCTCAAGTCGCTCGCCAACCGCGAGCGTCAACACGCCGCCGACGCGCTCGCGTCAGAGGTACACCACATCAAGGCTGAGCGTGATGTGCATGCGTTCGCCGCATCCCGAAAGGTAGGGCAGTAGACATCGCTTGCAACTGTGGAAAGAAGAAGCCGCCCGTGGGTGCACCCAAGCCTTCGTCGTCGGCGACGCAGGAGTTCAGCCTCAACATGAACGGCTCGACTCAGACGTTCGGCTCCAAGTTGGAGCGGGACGCCGCACTTGTTCGCCTCACAAGCGACACCATTCGTCGCGGTCAGTGATACTCTGACCCTGACACACCCCTGACGGATGGCAACACGGCCTCGTCTCCACTTCGATGGAGGCATCTCATGGCCCGCACTACCCCGCAGGAAGATGCTCTCGTGATTCCCGAGAGCCTCGCTGAACTTTCCAACGACGACCTGGCCACGCTCCACGAGCAGGCCATCGAGACGTTCGACACGCTCTATGCCGATGGCAAGGGCCTGTCCGAGGACGACCTCGAAACTCTCTCCGCGCTCACCGCTGGCATCAAGTCGCTGAACGCGGAACTCGCCGCGCGTAGCGAGGCCGACACCAAGCGCTCCGAGACTGCCGCCGCTCTGGCCGCAGAAGTACGCCCGGAGGCAACGCTCTCCGCCGAGACCGCAGATGACGAGGTGGACGACACCGAGGCAGAAGCCGAGGACGACGCCGAGGATGTACCAGCCCCAGAAGGTGAGGAGAACGTGGACGCCGCCGAGACCGTGGTCGCATCAGGAGGCGCTCGCGTTTCACTGAACCAGTTGGCTGGTCGCGCTGGTCGCAAGGTTCCCAAGGCCGAGAAGCGTGGCATGAAGGACGTGGTGCGTTCGGCTGAGACCGGACTCGGCATCGACTGGACCGGGCTGGCTGGCATGCTCAACAAGCGCCTCGCGGCGTTTAACGAGAGCCAGTACAAGGCGGCGGCTCAGGCCAAGCGCCACATCTCGGACCAGAAGGGTCTCGCTACCTTCCACCGTGAGTTCTCCGACGACCTCACCATCTCCTCGAATGACCCCGAGCACGTTGACGCAGTGATGCGCCGCGCGATGGACGAGTCTCGACTCGACCAGGGCTCGCTCGTGGCATCCGGTGGCTGGTGCGCCCCGTCCGAGACGCTCTACGACCTGTGTGAGATGGAGTCCCGCGACGGCCTGTTCTCTCTCCCCGAGATTGCAGTCAAGCGCGGCGGCATCAACTTCACCAAGGGTCCGA
>JAHFUU010000097.1 GCA_023264915.1 Microthrixaceae bacterium
CCGAGCTCCTCGAGCACGACACAGAGTGACGACAGGTCTCCGCCGCCGCCGCCGACCTCCTCGGGGAACGGGATGCCAAAGAGCCCGAGCTCGCCCATCTTCTGGACGGCGTCCAGCGGGAACGTGTGGTCGCGATCCCATCCCTCGGAGTGGGGAGCGATCTCACCTTCGGCGAAATCGCGCACCATCCCCCGGAGCAACTCCTGTTCGGCACTCAGCTCTACAATCATCGGCCCGGATCGTAGGCTGGCGTGATGGGTGGTGAGCATTCCTCCTTCGGTGCTCACCCGCTGGCCGTGGTCGGTGGCAGGCTCTGCACCGGCCTGGTCGATGTCACGTCTGACCTCGCCGCACTCGAGCGGGCAGGCTTCTGGGCGGTGGTGTTGCCATTCGACTCGCCCCCTGTGTGCGCCCGATTCGCGTCTGTACGACCCTCACCTCTGTGGCCAGGCCCACAATGGCTCGGCCCGCCCGCCGATGCGTGGGACACGAGCCTCGATCGGGTCAGCTTCGAGCACGGTGTCGAATCGATACGGTCCTCGATCGCTGCGGGCGACGTCTACCAGGTGAACCTCACCCGGGTGCTCTCGGCGCCGCTGACAGATGACCCCGCGAGGCACGGCGAGTCCTCCACCTCGACCAGCGCGGATGTCGCTGCACTGGGCGCCGCCCTCGCGGCTGGCAACCCCGCGCCGTTCAGCGCCGTGGTCCGGCTGCCCGAGCAGGGGGTCCACGTCGCCTCGGCCAGCCCCGAGAGGTTCCTCGCCCGCCGGGGACCGATCGTCTGGTCGTCACCCATCAAGGGCACAGCATCCACGCCTCAAGGGTTCTTGGACAAGGACCGGGCAGAGAACGTCATGATCGTGGACCTGGTCAGGAACGACCTCGGTCGCGTGTGCGAGTGGGGCACGGTCACGGTCCCGGCCCTGCTCGCCGTCGAGCAGCACCCTGGTCTGTTCCACCTCGTGTCGACCGTGAAGGGTCACATGCGCAGCGCTGTCGGCTGGCCCGAGCTGATAGATGCGACGTTCCCCCCAGGCTCGGTCACCGGCGCTCCCAAGGTCGCCGCGCTTGACCACATCCGCCGGCTGGAGCCGGTTCCACGCGGCCTGTACTGCGGTGCCATCGGATGGGTGGATGCGGACAGGCAGATGGGTGATCTCAACGTCGCCATCCGCACCTTCTGGATCGACGAGGGCCGGTTGCACTTCGGCACCGGAGGCGGCATCACGTACGGTTCGACGCCTGAGGGAGAGTGGTCCGAGACCGAGCTGAAGGCACACCACCTCCTGTCGATCGCAAGCTCGACCAACGAGGCGCCGCTGCCTTCCCGCACCCACGCGGCGACCGGCCCCCGAGCACAGCTCAAGAAGAGGTCGTGGTGGTCCCCGGGCGCAGAGCCCAGAACGCGCAGATCCGCCATTCGGTGACCCGAGAGCCGCAATCCGGTGATCACCACCGTCTGCCCGGACGGCGCCGCAAGCGCCGGGTTCCCTCGGGGGCTGCGCCCCCGGCGCATGGCCTTGCCATGCTCCCCCATCAGCGGCGGGCTCCCTGGCGGTCGCGCCGCCGGACGGCGCCGCAAGCGCCTAGCCTCGCCGCGATGTCCGATGCAAGGGTGCTGTGGATCGACGGTGAGCTCCAGCCCGCAGATGATGCGTCGCTGTCGGTCTTCGACCATGGCGTCACCGTCGGCGACGGCGTGTTCGAGTCGCTTCGAACCGAGCGCGGTGAGCCGTTCGCCGTGACCCGGCACCTGCGCCGGCTTCACCGTTCCGCTGACGGGTTGGGCCTGAACGTGCCGTTCTCCGACGCTGAGCTTCGGGACGGCATCGGTGATGTCCTGGCCGCGAACGGGGGAGGCGAGGCCCGCATACGAGTGACCGTCACCGGCGGGACCGGCCCGCCCGACTCGACCCGGGCTGCCGACCAGCCGAAGGTCATCATCGCCACATCCGAGCTGACGTCATGGGACCCTGCGGCAGTGGTCGTGACGGTCCCCTGGCGGCGCAACGAGCACAGTCCAGTCGCGGGCCTGAAGACCACCTCCTATGCCGAGAACGTCGTCGCGCTTCGCAACGCACGCGAGCGCGGTGCTTCCGAGGCCATCTTCGCCAACACTGCCGGCAACCTGTGCGAGGGGACCGCGTCGAACATCTTCGTCGGTCTCCGAGGTCAGTTGATCACCCCCCCGCTGTCCAGTGGCTGCCTGGCGGGCATCACGCGAGAGCTGCTACTCGAGGTCACGTACTCGATCGAGCAGGACCTGCCCCTCGAGTGCCTGGGTGACATCGACGAGGGCTTCCTGTGCTCGAGCACCCGCGACGTGCAGCCGATCGCGCGCCTCGACGGCCGCGACCTGACGCCGTGTCCTGGCCCCTTGACCACGTCTGCCGCGGCGGCCTTTGCCGGGTTGGTCGCCCGGACAACTGACCCTTGAGGGGACTCGACCCCGACCCGGCGCCTGTGATCACCGCACGACGTAGCCGAACCTGTGGGATCGGCGAAGACGGGCAAGGTAGCCGAGCAGCAAGGCGGTGACGACGCCGAGGCCACCGTAGAGGAACCGCTGGCTCGCCGGTCCGGCACACGCCTCCTGGACGAGCTTGGGATCCAGGGTCGAGGGCGTCGTCGTCGGTCCGGGCACCGTCGTCGACGGGGGCTGGGAGCCGAAGGGCACGCTCAGGCCTGGGGCTGCGGTGGTCGAGGTGGACGTCGGTATCTGCGCCAGAGGGCCCAGGGGCGAGGTTGAGCCTGGGGGCACGATCGTCGAGGGTGAAGCGAAGTCAGACGCGCCGATCTCGAAGATCGGGGGGCCACACGATGCCGTCGAGCTCGCCGGCCCGCCGCGGTCGACGTCAAAGGGAAGGGTGAAGACCAGCACCGACGCCACGAAGACGACCAGGGATGCGGCGAGCAGCACGCTGGTCGGGAAGCGCCTGACGATGGGCGGGACGGTGACCATGGGCGCGCAAGTCCATCACAGCCCGCCAACGATCACACATCTGACGAACCGTGGATACCTCGCTCGTGCAGACGGACCCGTCCCGAGAAGATGAGCCTCCAGCGACCCGGCCGGCAACAGGAACTCGTCGGGCAGCCGAGCCCCGTTGGTGCTTTGGGGTCATGCGCCTCGAAGGTGCACGACGTCGCCTGCAACTATCTCGCGCGGACGGTCCGGGCACTCGTCGATCACGAGCAGATGGCCTTCGGGCGAGACATCGAGCGCGTCGCCAACCACGACCTCATGGCCCAGGTCGACACGCACCCGCTTGCCGATCGTGGCTTACATCTGCCGGTACTCGCCGAGCAGTCCCCTCGTGAAGACGCTCTCGCCCTCGCCGGCTCGGTCGAGGTCCCGGTAGCGCGTGCCGAAGTCCGCCAGGATCTCACCGAGCAACACCGGCCGGCTCAGAGGGTAACCCGCGATGTGGTTCATCGACGTGGCGATCGTCCCGAGATCCTCGGGCAGCGGCGACGGCCAGTTCACGTTGAGGCCCAGCCCAACCACGAGCGCAGCGACCCTTCCGTCGCCAACCACAGACTCAGCGAGCATTCCACCGAGCTTGCGAACCTGCGGGGAGCTCGCGCGACGGCCCTGACCGTGATCATGACCGTGATCATGACCCTCGTCCGTGACAACAAGGTCGTTGGGCCACTTGAGCATCGCTGGGATCCCCGCTCTGCGGCAGGCTCCTGTTGCAGCTACACCGAGGGCAATCGTGATCAAGTGAAGCCGGTCGATCTCGATTCGGGGCCGCAGCAGGATGGACACGAGCAACGATGAGCCGGGTGGTGCCTGCCAGATGCGGCCGAGACGTCCGCGGCCCGCGGTCTGGTGGTCGGCAACGAGCACGAGGCCCTCGCGTGCACCCCCACGGGCACGGTCGAGGAGATCAGCGTTGGTGGATGCAGTCTGGTGAACCCGGATCAGCTCGAAGTCGCCAGCCGATCCCAACGCCTCGCGAAGAGCTTCCCATCCTGGCTGCTCGGCGTCTTGTCCTTCGTGCAATCCACACCGCCTCGGCTGCCCGCTGGAATGGCACGGAGGCCCTCGTGCCCCCTAGACATTAGGGCCGTGACATCGACCACTCCCAACACGCCGGTCAACAAGGTACCGATCGGGAAGGTCCTCGTGGCGAACCGGGGTGAGATCGCAGTACGTGTGATCCGGGCGTGCCAGGAGTTGGGCATCGCGACGGTCGCTGTGTACTCCGACCTTGATCGCAATGCCCTCCACACGCGCCTGGCAGACGAGGCGTACGCGTTGGGTGGCCAAACAGCCGCGGAGAGCTACCTCGATACCGCTCGGATCCTCGACGTGATCGAGAGGTCCGGGGCCGAGGCGGTGCATCCCGGCTACGGCTTCTTCTCCGAGAACACCGACTTCGCCCGGGCGATGACCGACCGGGGGTTGGTGTTCGTCGGGCCACCACCTGAGGCGATCGACGTCATGGGCGACAAGGTCTCGAGCCGCAAGGCAGCCGAAGCTGCCGGCGTGCCGGGCGTGCCGGGCATCACCGAGTTCTTGAGCTCACCTGAAGAGGTCGTCTCCTTCGGAGACATCCACGGCTGGCCGGTGGCGATCAAGGCCGCCTTCGGTGGCGGCGGCCGCGGCATGCGCGTCGTCGAGCGCGCCGAGGACGCTGCCGCAGCGTTCGACTCGGCGCGCTCCGAGGCACTGAAGGGCTTCGGTCGCGAAGAGTGCTACGTCGAGCGCTACCTGTTGTGGCCCCGGCATGTCGAGATGCAGGTGATCGGCGACCAGCAAGGCAACATGGTCTGGCTCGGTGAGCGCGACTGCTCTGCCCAGCGCCGGCACCAGAAGCTGGTCGAGGAGAGCCCAGCGCCGAACTTCTCAGATGAGATCCGCCAGGCCATGGGCGAGGCCGCTGTGAGGGTTGCCACCGGGTGCGGCTACTACAACGCGGGCACCGTCGAGTTCCTCCTCGCGGACGATCGCTTCTACTTCCTCGAGATGAACACCCGCCTGCAGGTCGAGCACCCCGTCACCGAGATGGTCACCGGGGTCGACCTGGTTGCAGAGCAGCTACGGGTTGCCGCCGGCCTGCCACTCAGCTTCACCCAGGACGACGTGGTTCGCCGGGGACACGCGATCGAGGTCCGCATCAACGCAGAGGACCCCGCCGCGGGCAGGTTCCTGCCGGCTCCCGGCCACATCACCGAGCTCGTCCCCCCGCAGGGCTTCGGCGTCCGTTGGGACGCCGGCTACGAGTCAGGTGACGAGGTGAGCCAGTACTACGACAACCTGATCGGCAAGCTCATCTGCTGGGGGCGTGACCGCGAGTCTGCGATCAACCGCACGTTGCGGGCTCTGCGTGAGCTGCGCCTCGAGGGGATCGCGACCACGGTCCCCGCCGACATCGCCATCATCAGGCACCCCGACTTCCTCGCAGGCGAGCACTCGACGAGATGGGTCGAAGAGCGGCTTGACCTGTCAGGCATCGAGGCGGCCGGTGCGGCGGACACGAGAACGGCGGATCAAAAGGTACGGCGTGACATCGATGCCGAGGTCAACGGGCGAAGGTTCAGGGTCTCGCTCTGGTTGTCCGAGGCAGATGCTGCAGACCGGTCCCCCACTCCGGGTGCGTCAGGATCCGGGGCTCAGCAGGGAAGGCCGCGGCGCCCACGGGCAGCCCACGGAGCCACGCCCGCAACCGGCACCGGCTCGGTCACCGTCCCGATGCAGGGAACGATCGTGAAGGTGCTCGTGTCGGTGGGCGACACGGTCGAGGCGGGCCAAGCCGTGTGCGTCCTCGAAGCGATGAAGATGGAGAACCAGATCACCACCGAGACCTCGGGCACCGTCACAGAGGTGAAGGTGGGTGCGGGTGACTCCGTCGGCACGGGTGACGTGGTCATCGTCGTGGCCTGAGCGCCCAGCGACGATCAAGACCCGTGGGCACTGCGCCTCACCACGTAGTGCCGTGTCACCGCAGAGCACTGTGTCACCGCAGAGCACTGTGTCACCACAGAGCACTGTGGCCGGACCCGAAGGCCCGGCCACAGCAGAGATCAACCTTGAGGTCGCGGGCTCAGCCCGTGAACCTCGGTGTCACTTGGACCACCCGTACCGTTGTCGAGGTCGTGGTCGTGGTGGTCGGCAACGGATCACCTATCACGGTGATGTCCACGTTGAGCCGGGTTCCGTCAGGTGCCACAGCGGTCGCCACGATCGGGTTGTTGCCCAGAGCAACCGTGTTGCCGTTGGCCGAGCTGAAGGTGGCCGTGAAGTTGTTGCCGCTCACCTGGGCGGGAATCGCTGCCCGGCCGCTCATCTTGACCTCGACCCTGGCGTTTGCCAGGTTCGCTGCCAGGGTGGACGGGTCGGTCACGTCGTTGCACTGTCCACCAGTGGTGTCAGAGATGACCTTGAGCGCACTGCCCGGCTCGGGGCAACGCAGCGATCCGTCACCGATCGAGTAGGTGTTGATCACTATGCCTGCGGTGGCTGCGAGCGCCAGCGGAGAGCCCGGACCCGTGGTGAAGGTGGTCGGGTTGCCGTCGGAGAGGAAGAACACAACCTTGCGGTTGGCGCCAGGCACCGGCGCGTACAACGTGTTGACATTGGTCAGCGCCGCGTCGTAGTTGGTTCCCCCACCGGGGACCAAGCCGTTGATGGCAGTGTTGATGAGGGGGCTGCTGGGGGCCACGAACGGCTGGTTCGTGTAGCCAAGGTCATCGAAGCTGATCACGCCGGCTTGGAGGCTGGGCGTGGCGGACAGCGAGCCGTTGAGGGCCACAGCACCCTGCTGCTCGCAGTTGAGCACCGTGCGGGTGTCGCTCGGCTCGAGCGGCTTGCATGGAGCCGACGTGCTTCCCGAGATGTCGACCACGTATGCCACGTTGGTCGGGGTAACCGGACCGCCGGTCAAAGAGACCGTGCCGTTGACCGTGACACTCGATCCGACCGTGAAGTGCTGCTGGTCGGCCGGAGAGGTGATCGCAGCCGACATGGTCTGGCCAAGGGTGGTCGTCACCGTGCCCGACGAAGCGGCGAATGCCGGGGTCACCACCCCAACGCTTGCGGCCACCGCCGCACAGAACGCAATCCTTCGTACCCGTCTGGACATGCCACTCCTCCGTTCGCTGGCCATTGGTTCTGTTTGCGACGATCTCCAGGACTGCCCAGCGGGGCCATCGCAAGCGGATGCAAGCATAGCCCACGTCCACTGAGATGTCCCAAGAAGCACTCGAAGATCAGGAGCCTTCGCACGATCCTCGAACTGAGTCGTGAGATCCTCTGCTGCTAGCTCATGTCCTCAAACGGTTGAGGCCCCTCGAAGGTTGACACCCCGCACGCGATTCTGCCCCGAGCAGATCGCGTCGCCGGGTCCGGCCCGGCCGCACGGCCGGCCACCAGCTCGGAGCGACTCCACCCCGAACGCGCACGCGTGCCCGAGGGGCACCTCGTCCAGCAGTCGCTGCCCGCATACGCCGAACAGGTCCCCGACAGCCTCTATCATTCCGGCATCGTCTCGAAGACGCGCCCCTCGAGGCTCTTCGCGGTCGCCATCTCCTGCGCCACGACGGCCATCGTCGGTGGCAGCTGCAACCGGACCGACACCGAGATACCGAACCCGACGGCGGCGACCGCGTCATCGTCGACCATCCCGCCGCCCGGCCAACGCCGGGACGCTGGGGTCCCAGGCAGATCTGACCTATAACTCCTGGGCAGGGCTCGGTTCGCCTGGGTTGTTGAGTGGGGGGATCTCCTCGGGTGTCGATGACGGCACGTCGGTGGACTTCAACAGCATCGGCCTGGCTGAGATGTCGGGCATCGATGCGATGCGTCCCAGCGATGAGTTCACCTTGGAGTTCTGGCGGCAGAGCACCTCCAACAGCGATCAA
>JAHFUU010000098.1 GCA_023264915.1 Microthrixaceae bacterium
GTGTTCTCTTCTTCGAAGCGGGCAGTGATGGAAAGTGAGTGACCAGTGAAGACCGGTACGCGCACGCACGTCGCGGCGACGGCCAGCTCGGGAAGATCGAGGATCTTGCGGCTCTCGTTGCGAAGCTTCTGCTCCTCGTCGGTCTCGTCCGATCCGTCTGCGACCAGGCTTCCAGCGAAGGGGATGACGTTGTAGGCGATCGGCTCGGGGAACTTGTGAGGCGTGGGCAGCTCGACTGCCTTGCCTGACATGGCGAGAGCGCTCGCCCCGTCACCGATCTTGTTGATCTGCTCGTCGAGCTCGGCGGTTCCGGACAGGCCGGCACCGGACACCGCCTGGTAGGTGCTGATGACCGTCGAGACGAGCCCGGCCTCGAGATGAAGCGGTTTGAGGACCGGCATCGCGACCATGGTCGTGCAGTTCGGGTTGGCGACGATGTTGAGGGGGATCGAGTCGAGGGCATGAGCGTTGACCTCGGGTACCACCAGCGGCACGTCAGGATCCATCCGCCACGCCGAGGAGTTGTCGATCACTATCGGCCCGTGCGCGGCGATGCGGGGAGAGAGATGCCTCGACGTGGAACCCCCGGCTGACATCAACACGATGTCGAGGCCGGAGTAGTCAGCAGCGGATGCCTCCTCGACCTCGACCTCGGTGCCTGCCCACGGGAGCTTGCGACCGGCGGAACGCTCGGATGCGAAGAACCGGATCTGCTCGACGGGGAACCCGCGGTCCGCGAGCACGGCTCGCATCACGCCACCAACCTGTCCGGTCGCTCCGACTACTCCCACGCGCATAGGGGGCACAGGGTACCGGCGTCGCTGTGGCCTGGCGAGGCACTACGATCTGCCAGGTCCCTCAGGTGGGACACCTCGGTGCCGCGGCGGGGATCGTCGGGGTCCCAGGTGTCTGGAAGCGAACACAAGGAAACCAGCCTGTGATCACCGTCGGACAGCTGGCGGAACAACTTGGGATCACCCTGAAAGAGGCGATCGCGCTGTGCGTCGTGAGCGGCCTCCAGGTGTCAGGGGCACACTCCACCCTCACGCCCGCCGACGTCGCCCGCGTCCATGACGTGCTGGACGGGAAGGTGAACCTTCCGGACCCCAAGCTCACGGCGTCGAAGAAGAAGCTTGCACAGAACCACAAGGTCAACTCGATAGGGCCGTTCCTGTCGATCGGAGCCGTGGTGCTGCTCGTCGGGGCTGTGGCGCTGGGAGCGATCCTGCTGTTCGGCCGCGGCGACACGCGTGCGCTCCGGGCTCTGCCCGGTGACTGCTTTGACGCCGAGGTCCTGTTCGATGTCTCGGTCATCCCCAGCTCGGTCAAGGTCGTGCCGTGCAGCGGTCCTCACAAGTTCAAGGCGTTCGGCACGATCGACCTCGACGAGGTCTTCAAGTCCTATCCAGGTTTCGACCAGCTTCGCACCCATGCCGAGGGCCGGTGCCCCGCTCTTGCCAACGCCTCTGGTGTCTCGAAGGTCAAGATCTTGTTCCTCGCCCCGGCTGACGAGCGGTCCTGGAAGGACGAGTCGACTCACAAGATCGTGTGCGCAGCGCCCGAGAGCTCGTTCAACAACCCCGATGTCGAACAGCCGGTCGTCGGTTCCCGGCCCAGGTGACAGCTAGCGCGGCTCCGCCCCAGCCCGACGAGTCATGTGGCTGGGATGGGTGACTCGCGCTTCACGTGATCCAACCCCGGAGGCTCGTACGGTCAGGCGCCCGCGTGCAGCCCGAAGGCCTCGTGCAGGGCTTGCACGGCTTGGTCGACCTGCTCCTCCCGGACCACGCACGAGATGCGAATCGCCGAGGTCGAGATCATCTCGATGTTGATGTCGTTGGCCGCGAGGGTCTCGAACACCTTCGCTGCCACTCCCGGGTTGGACTTCATCCCTGCCCCGATCACGCTGACCGACGCGATCTGCTCATCCACGCTCACATCCTTGGCGCCGAGCTCGCCGATCAGCTGGCGACAGGTCTCATCTGCGAGGGAGGCCTCTGAGTGCGGGACCGTGAAGGTGATGTCGGTGTGCCCGTCCTCGGAGGTGTTCTGCACGATCATGTCGACGTTGATGCCCTCTGAGGCAAGGGCACGGAACAGCCGGCCGGCGATCCCTGGATGATCGGGCACGCCTGCGAACCTGACCTTGGCCTCATCGGTGTCGTGGGTGACTGCCGAGATGATCGCGTCTTCCATGTCGGGGTCTTCTTTCGTGACGAGGGTTCCCGTCTCCCAGGTGAAAGCCGACCGCACATGCAAGTCGACTCCGTGGGTTCGCGCGTACTCCACTGAACGCATCGCCGGTTTGGGGCAGCCGCTGGCGGTCATCTCCAGCAGCTCGTCAAAGGAGATGTGGTCGATCTTGCGAGCACGGTCGACGATCCGCGGGTCGGTCGTGAACACGCCTGACACGTCGGTGTAGAGCTCGCACACCTCGGCGTGGAGCGCGTGAGCCAGCGCGACCGCGGTTGTGTCCGAGCCCCCGCGGCCCAAGAACGTGACGTTGAGATCGGTCGACACGCCCTGGGATCCACCGACCACGGGCACCTCTCCCGCCTCGAGAGCCTCCCTCACCCGCTCAGGGCGGACTTCGAGGATCTTCGCATTGGTGTGGCTGGAGTCTGTGATGAACCCCGCCTGGCTGCCGGTGAACGACGTCGCCCTCACCCCGATGTCGTGCAAGGCCATGGACAGCAGCGCCATCGCCTTGCGCTCGCCGGCGGTGATGAGCATGTCCATCTCGCGGCCGGGCCGCGTCGTGGAGACATCAGCGGCAAGGCGCAGCAGGTCGTCAGTCTCCTTTCCCATCGCGCTGATCACGACAACGACCTGGTTGCCCCGCCTCAAGGTCCGGCCGATCTGATCCGCGACGGCGCGCATGCGTTCGGGGTCGGCGACCGAGGTCCCGCCGAACTTCTGCACGATCAACGACACGACGGGCAGGCTACCAACACCCCTGCCGCGCCCAGGGACTCACCGGAGGGGACCGGCGCAGCCCCCCAGGCAACCAGGCGCTTGCCTCCCAGCATCGACGATCTGTTGGGGATGTGGCAAGCGCCGGCCCGGCGTCGCGACCGCCAGGAAGCCCGCCGGCGATGGGGAGCACCCCGAGCGCCAGCGAGGGTGCGGGGGGCGCAGCCCCCGAGGCAACCAGAACTCACAGGAAACTCCCAGCCCGTACCAGGGCCCATCCGCATCCGGGCGTGGCACCATCAGTGCATGCATACGAGCCTGCCTTCTGCCCGGCACCCCTTGTTGAACCGACTGGCCACCGTCGCAATCGTCGTCGCGCTGGGGACGGCTGGTGCCGCTTGCTCGAATGGCTCCGCCGATGACGGGGTTGCCTCTTTGAGCGGCTCGTCTGGGGCAGGAGCCGCCGGTACCACAGCGCCCATGTCCAAAGAGGAGAGAGAGCAGCAACTCCTCAAGTACACGCAGTGCCTGAGGGAGCACGGAGCGAACGTTCCCGATCCCCAGATCGACGCCAACGGGAACGTCCAGTTCGGTCGCGGTGGCGGAGGGGGAGGGGGTGGCCAGCCATCGGGGACGATCGATCGCAAGGCGCTCGATGCCGCACGCCAGGCCTGTGGCGAGCCGCCTCGCCTCGGCGGCCAGTTCAATCCGGAGAACCAGGCCCAGTTCCAGGATGCGGCCCTGAAGTTCGCCAAGTGCATGCGCGATCACGGCATCGACATGCCCGACCCTGACTTCTCCCAGCTCGGCAACGATCGCGGAGGCAACGGAGGCAACGGAGGCAACGGTGGCAACGGTGGCCCGCCCGGCTCGGGTCGTCGCGGCGTCTTCGGCAGCCTCGACCGCAACGACCCGAAGGTGCAAGCAGCGGGCCAGGAGTGTCGCAGCGCGTTCTCGAACCTTCCCGGCGGTGGCCCCTTCGGTGGCGGCGGCAACGGTGGCCCGGGCCAGAGCAACGGAGGCTCCGGCTCGAACCGGCAGGGCAACTGAGCCGGTGACACGATGACCGGAACCATCGAGTCAGCTCAAGCGGCGCGCAAGCTGCCAGGTCAGCACTCCGTGTCAGCTGAACCCCCGGCAACCAGCACGCGCCGCAAGGTTGTCGCAGTCCTGGTGGTTGTCGTTGCGGTCCTGGCCATCGGGGGGATCGTCGCCTGGCGCACCGCCACGAGCTCGCCCTCCACGGCCCAAGGAGCCAACGGCGCAGTTGCGACGACGACCGCGAAGGTCGAGAAGAGAACCCTGACCAAGACTGATCCGATCGACGGCACGCTGGACTACGCAGAGTCCCGCCCAGTCGTCAACCAGCGCGCCGGAACCCTCACGTCGGCACCGGACGTGGGCACGGTCATCGAGCGTGGCCAGCCCCTGTACACGGTCGACACGAAGCCCGTGATCTTGATGTACGGCGAGACGCCCACGTACCGCCAGATCGACGGTACGGCCTCGCCCGGGCCCGACATCCGGCAGCTCAAGCAGAACCTCGTCGACCTCGGGTTCGGGACCGGCATCACCGTCGACGAGACCTTCGATGCGGCAGCGGCGTATGACCTGGGCCAGTGGGAGACGAGCGTCGGGCTGGACGGTGACGGGCTGCTCCAGCTCGGCGAGGTCGTCTTCGTGCCCGGATCGGTTCGGATGCACGACCTCAAGCTCACCCTCGGATCGACCGTGCCGGTCGGCAACGAGGCGATCGGCGTGACCTCGACGACCAAGGTGGTCACCGCCGCCCTCGACGCGAGCCACGTGAGCCTCGTCAAGCAGGGAGACAAGGTCGGCGTCACGCTTCCGAACGGAAAGGCAGTGACAGGCAACGTCGAATCGGTAGGTCCCAAGTCCGCTGCGTCGGCCCAGGCGGCAAGGTCATCGGCAGCGGGCGCGGCCAACGGTCAGGGGTCCACCAGCTCCGAGGCAGTCGTCGCGCTCGGCGACGACGCCGGCAAAGGGGTGGACACCGGGCCCGTGAAGGTCTCGGTCACCAGCTCGAGGGCCGAAGGCGTCAAGGCCGTGCCGGTCACGGCACTGGTGGCACTGGCCGAGGGCGGTTATGCGGTGCAGCTGGCCGACACCGGCAAGCTCGTGCCTGCCAAGCCCGGTCTGGTCGCCGACAACTGGGTCGAGATAGCCAGCGACGTTCCCGAGGGTGCGTCGGTGGTGGTGCCGAGATGACAACAGCCGAGGTGGCACTGGCCCAGTTGAGCCGGGTCAGATGAGCCGGGTCAGATGAGCGAGCTTGCCCTCCCGGAGGTGGTCCTGGGGCTTCGTGACGTGCACAAGTCGTTCCCGGGCAGCCCTCCCACCGAGGTGCTGTTCGGAGTCAGCCTCGACGTCCTCGGCGGCGAGCTGGTGGCTCTCGTCGGGCCGTCGGGCTCTGGCAAGTCGACACTGCTGAACATCGTGGGCACCTTGGACCGCCCGACGTCCGGTGCCGTGAGGATCGCGGGATACGACTCTGCGGAGCTGAGCGATCGGCAGCTCTCGGCCGTCAGGGCGCGAGAGCTGGGTTTCGTCTTCCAGCAGTTCTTCCTGCTCGACGGGATGACCGCGCTCGACAACGTTGCTGACGGTTTGCTCTATACCGGCACAGGCCGCGCGGAGCGGCGTGAGCAGGCCGCTGAGGCACTCGAGCGGGTAGGGCTCGGGCACCGAGTCTCGCATCACCCCAACCAGATGTCAGGTGGCGAGCGCCAGCGCGTGGCGATCGCGCGCGCTGTGGTCGGGCATCCTGCTCTGGTCCTCGCAGACGAGCCCACCGGCAACCTCGACACCAGGTCCAGCAGATCGATCATCGACCTGTTGCACGAGCTCAACGACGAGGGGGCCACGATCCTGGTGATCACCCACGATCGAGAGATCGCGACGAGCTTCCCGCGCCAGATCGAGCTGCGTGACGGCCGAGTCGAGAGTGACACCGGCAGCGCTCTCACCCCAGCGGGACGAGAACCGTGACGGCCGCATCCCCCACTCGAGGCGAGGTGCCCCGACGACAGGGTGAAGCCAGGAGGGAGCTGCCACCCAGCCGGATGCACCCGGGGGACATCTTGCGCTCGGGGTCGGTGGGGTTGCGAACGAGGCGCTTGCGCGCCGGGCTCTCGGCACTGGGCATCGCCATCGGCATCGCGGCGATGGTCGCAGTTCTCGGCATCTCCGAGTCCTCGAAGAACGACCTGCTCTCGGTGCTCGACAAGCTGGGCACAAACCTCATCAGCGTGAAGGCGTCCACCGGGATCGGTGCCGGCGGTTCGGGCCAGCTCCCTGACGGCGCGCCGCTGATGCTCGGCCACGTTCGGCCCGTCGAGCAGGTCTCGTATGTCACGAGCGTCAACGCGAAGGTCAGGCGTACCGACTACATCCCATCTGAACAGACCGGTGGCATCACGGTGAAGGCGGCGACATCTCAACTCCTCGACACGATCGGCGGTTCCGTTGCCCGGGGCCGGTTCCTCGACGAGACCTCGTCCCAATACCCGACCACGGTTCTCGGATCGGTCGCGGCACAGCGCCTGGGCATCGACGAACCCGGGGCGCGCATCTGGCTGGGCGACCAGTGGTTCGAGGTGATCGGTGTGCTCGACCCACTGACGCTCGCTCAGGACATCGACCGCTCCGCGATGATCGGGGTCCCCGTGGCGCGCCGGTTGTTCGACACCACCGCGGCGCCAGAGACCGTCTACCTGCGTGCCAACCCGGACAAGGTCGTCGCGGTCGAGAGCGTCATACCCGCCACAGCAAACCCCGACAATCCCGACCAGGTGCAGGTGTCCCGGCCTTCTGACGCAATCGAGGCCCGCGCCGCTGCGAGCAACGCCTTCACGGCACTGTTCCTCGGGCTGGGGGCTGTCGCACTTCTGGTCGGCGGCGTGGGCATTGCCAACGTCATGGTGATCTCGGTGCTCGAGCGCCGTTCTGAGATCGGTCTCCGCAGGGCCCTTGGTGCAACACGGCGCCATGTCGCCGTACAGTTCCTGTCCGAAGCGTTGCTCCTGTCCGTGATCGGCGGCGCCGGAGGCGTCACGTTGGGAGCACTCGTGACCGCTGGCTACGACCTGACCCGTGGTTGGGCGATAGTGGTTCCACTCATAGGTGTCATCGGTGGTCTTGGCGCGGCGCTCTGCATCGGAGCGATAGCAGGCCTGTACCCGGCACTGCGAGCCGCCAGGCTCGCACCGGCAGAAGCCTTGAGGACCGTGTGATGCGGATCCTTGCTTCTGGACGCGCGCCCCGCGGAGGTTCCTCGGCTGGGCATCTGGTTCGCGGGCGCCCCGCGCGCCCCGCGCGCTGGGTGGGTCTCGTCGCCGCGAGCACGATGGTGCTGTCGCCGGTGGCCTTGCGGGTTGCTGATCGATCAAGTGCAGCGGACCGGATCCCGGGGGCCAGCCGCAGCGTCCGGGTGGTGCGGCGTGACATCGTCACAGCTGTGTCAGCTGACGGCGCCGTGGCCTCTCATGACGATCGCTCGATACCGTTCCTGAGCACGAGCCCGAGCGCGAGCCCGAACGCGAGCCCGAACGTGAGCCCGAACGTGAGCCAGAGCACGACTCCTGCGGTCACCACCGCGACCACGACGGTTCCCCCAACGACCACCACGACCACGTCGCGGACAACCACCACGACATCGCTCTCCCAGGGTGCATCAGGGTCAGCAGCATCCAGCCGCAACCAGGCGACGCAGGCGGGCAACCAGGGCGCGGCGAACCAGGCCGCCGCGCGCGCCCAGGCCACCGCGAGTCCTGGCTCGACGACGACGACGAGCCGAAACCCTGAGCCGTCCTCGCCCGCTGCGGCATCCTCCCCGGCAACTTCCCCTGTGGCGAGATCCGAGGCGGCCAGCCGGGATGCCGGTGGTTCGGCCGGTGCGAGCCAGAGCGGCTTGCGCCAGGTTCTGACCTGGGT
>JAHFUU010000099.1:0-6230 GCA_023264915.1 Microthrixaceae bacterium
CCCATCAGCTCTTGTCCTTCTGATCGGAACTGTCCTGCCCATCCTGCGAGTCATCTTCCTCGTCGGCTTCGCCGCTGGACACGGCGTGATCGGCCACACCCGAGTCCGCAGCTTCGGAGTCCGCTACAGCAGCGTCCGTCACAACGAGGTCCGCTTCCTCGCCAGGACCGACATCGCCTGCCGAAGCGTCTACCCCCTGACCCTCAACCTCAGAGACCTCGTGATCATGATCATGACCACCATCGTCGTGGTCATGATCGTGATCGGCTTTCTCGGCAGCCTTGCGCTCGGCCTTCTCCGAGCGGCTGCGCAAGACACGGCGGCGTCTCGCCTCTGCGGCCGCGACGTTGCCCCGCCCGGCTGCCGCCTCGCGCTCCCGCAGTGCTTCGAGCTCGGCCGTATCGAGCTTGCTAACGATGATGGTGACGTGACAAGTCCGCTTCCGGATCCTGGTGGCGCGACCCCGGGCGCGAGGACGCCACCTCTTGATCGTGGGACCCTCGTCGGCGAAGCATGCCGACACGAAGAGCTCCTGGTCCGGGATTCCCTCGTTGTTCTGGGCATTTGCAATCGCCGATTCAAGACATTTGAGGATGACTGCCGAGATGGATCGTTCGGAGAACTCGAGAACCTCGAGCGCCTGCGACACGTGCTTGCCACGGATCAAGTCCAGGACCTCTCGCGCCTTGTAGGCAGAGCAACGTACGTGCTTGACCTGGGCTCGAGCTCCGGGCCGCAGCGGAGCAGACCGTGGGCCGGTCCGCTCATTGGTCTTCCTCTCGGGTGCGGTCGTGGCCATCAGCAGCCGACCTCCGAACAGCGTTCAGGCCCTCGGTGGCGCCTTGACCGATCCATCAGCGCCGGCCCTTCTTCTCTTGTCCCGCGTGGTGCTTGAAGGTGCGCGTGGGCGCGAACTCACCCAGCTTGTGGCCGACCATGGACTCGGTGACGTACACCGGCACGTGCTTACGACCGTCATGCACGGCGATCGTGTGACCGACCATCTCAGGGATGACCGTGGAGCGGCGCGACCACGACTTGATCACACGCTTCTCGCCCTTCTCGTTCAGGTCATCGACCTTTCGAAGCAGATGATCATCGACGAACGGGCCCTTCTTCAGGCTTCGTGGCATTCGAGCTCCTCTCTACCGCCGCTTGCCGCTCGTCCGGCGGCGGCGCACGATGAGCTTCTGTGAGTCCTTGTTCTTGTTGCGAGTGCGACCCTCCGGCTTGCCCCACGGAGAGACCGGATGCCGCCCTCCAGAGCTCTTCCCTTCGCCGCCACCGAGTGGATGGTCGACAGGGTTCATGGCCACGCCTCGGGTCTGGGGGCGAACCCCCTTCCAGCGGTTGCGGCCGGCCTTGCCAACCTTGACAAGCTCGGCCTCGGCGTTTCCAACCTCACCAACGGTTCCGCGGCAGTCGATCGGCACCCGGCGCATCTCGGTGCTCGGCAGGCGGAGGGTAGCGAAGCCACCTTCCTTGGCGATGAGCTGGATTCTCATCCCGGCACTCCGCCCCAGCTTCCCGCCAGCTCCCGGCTTGAGCTCGACGTTGTGGACCGTGGTGCCCACAGGTATGTAGCGGAGCGGCAGGGCGTTCCCTGGCCTGATCTCCGCGCCGTGCCCGCTCCGTAGCCGATCTCCTACGACTACTCCTTGAGGGGCAAGGATGTATCGCTTCTCGCCGTCAAGGTAGTGCAACAACGCGATTCGACAGTTGCGGTTCGGGTCGTATTCGATAGCGGCGACCTTGGCATCATGGTCGTCCTTGTTCCGCTTGAAGTCGATGACGCGGTACTGCTGCTTGTGTCCACCACCGCGATGACGCGCGGTCTTGCGGCCCTTGTTGTTGCGTCCGCCGCTCCTGTGCTTCGGGACGACCAAGGTCCGCTCCGGCTTGGACCTCGTGATATCGGAGAAGTCCGCAACGGTCTGGAACCTGCGGCCAGGACTTGTTGGTTTGCGTTTTCGAATCGCCATGTCTAAGTCGTCTTCTTTGGCTGCACTATGCGCCGAACAGCTCGATCGTTTCGCCAGGGGCGAGAGTTACATAGGCCCGCTTGGAGGCGGCGCGGCGGCCCATGGTGTGGGTTCGTCGATTCCGCTTCCGCTTGCCCGCCCGGTTGAGAGTGTTGACCTTCATGACCTGAACGTCGAAGATCGACCGGATGGCATCGGCGATCTCAGGCTTCGAGGCGTCTGGATGGACGAGGAACGTGTACACCCTGTCATCGAGCAAGGAGTAGGACTTCTCGCTGACGACCGGCGCGACGATCACGTCGCGCGGGTTCTTGTACCTAGGGTCGATCATCGGTTCAGTCCTGCCGCGGCTCTGTTGTCATGTTGAAGGAGAACCCCGTCCGCGTCGGCTCCTCTTCGGGCTCCTCCTGGGTCTCCTCATCTTCGGAGCCCTCGTCGACCGCCTTGGCCTTCTTGTCGCGGGCTGCTCTGAGGCGGTCCTCCTTGTCGACCTTGTTGCGAGCTGCGGCAAACCGCGGGTCGACCTTGTCAGACACGCTCTTGACCCTGTCGGTCGGCTCGATGATGGTCTTGTCCTTTGACCCCGATGTCTTGGGGCGATTCGGCAGATCGCTGGCCATGTCGTCATCCTCCCCTTCGTTGACCTCTGCTGAGAGATCGACGGTCTGGTCCCCTTCCCCTTCTGGGGATGCCGGCAGGTCGGGTTCGGTCTTGGAATGGACCTCGTCAGAGTCAGAGGCGGGCCTCGTCCTCACCCGAGCCGTGTGACGCTTGGCCGCCTTGGCCTGTCGCACCAACTCTGCGGCCTGCCTGGCGTTGGCTTTGGTCTTCTTCGTTTGGCGGTTCTCCGAGATGCCCTCGCCGGTAAGCAAGGTGTGAGCGCTGAAGACAACCCAGTCAGCAACCAGAACGTCATAGGCGTTCAGCTCACCGGGTGAGATCACGTGTACGTCGGGCAGGTTGCGGAAGCTGAGCCACGTCTCACGGTCGTCAGGGCTGACCACAACGAGAGCCCGACCCTCGACGCCGAGCGCCTCCAGGGCTGCCACCGCGTCCTTGGTCTTGGGGGTGGAGAACGCCCATTCCTTCACAACGACGATCCTGTCTTGGCCAGCACGATCAGACAGGGCGGACCGCAAAGCCAGCCGGACCATCTTCTTGGGAGTGCGCTGGGCGTAGCTTCGCGGTTTGGGACCAAGCGCAACACCCCCACCTCGCCACTGGGGGGCCCTGATCGATCCCTGGCGCGCACGTCCCGTGCCCTTCTGCTTCCACGGTTTGGCCCCTCCACCGCGCTTCTCGGCACGGGTCTTGGTGCTGTGGGAGCCGGCGCGGCGGGCGGCAAGCTGCGCCGTGACCACCTGATGCATCACCGGGACGTTGGGCTCGATCCCGAACACGTTCTGCGCCAACTCGAGGTCACCCGCGTCCTCGCCGGTCGGCGTCATGAGCTTCACAGTGGCCATCTCAGGACTCAGCCCCTCGGCTGGGCGCCTTCACTGCATCTCGGATCACGACAACCGCACCGCGAGGTCCAGGTACTGAGCCTCGAACCAGCAGTAGCCCACTCTCGGCGTTCGCCTCGACCACCTTCAGGTTCAAGGTGGTCACCTTCTGGCCACCCATCCGACCCGCCATCCGGGTGCCCTTGAACACACGGGAAGGGGTGGCGCAGGCACCGATCGCACCAGGAGCTCGGTGCACGCGGTGGGCCCCGTGGGAGGCTCGTTGACCCGCGAAGTTGTGGCGCTTCATCGTGCCCGCGAAGCCCTTGCCCTTGCTGAGGGCCGTCACGTCGACGAGGTCGCCCGCAGAGAGGACTTCAACGGTTATCTGCTGGCCGATCTCATAGTCGCTGACGTCTTCAAGGCGCAGCTCGACGAGCTTGCGACCGGGCTTCACGCCCGCCTTCGAGACGTGGCCCGCCTCGGGCCGGTTCAGCTTCTTGAGCTCACGCTCGCCGACTGTCACTTGCAAGGCGCTGTAGCCGTCGGTGTCACGTGTCTTTATCTGCACGACGCGAAGGGGTTCGACTTTCAGCACAGTCACGGGTACGACGCGGTTCTGGTCATCCCAGACCTGGGTCATCCCCACTTTCTCGCCAACGATTGCCTTTGTCGCCATGGCGGCCGGCTCTTCCTTTGAGTTCTTCGTCTTGTGACCTCGCCTCGTTCGCCCTTGCGAAGAGGCTCGATCAACCCTCATGCGAACGCTCCGCGCAGGCGGTCCTGGCGGAGCGTTGGATCAGTTGTGCTGCGGGGTACCGGGTCGGGTTGGAGCACCAGCCGGCCGTCGCAGACTTCGGTTCGGACCTGGCGAGACCCGCTGGGCAACTCCAGGGCAGCTAGTTTCTGCCTGAACAGGGCCCAGGCACATGAGAACGGCAGTATAGAAGCCGACCACCAGCGTCGCCAAGCGGGCGGACCTGTCGGGTGCCAACGGCGTCCCCACAAGATCGCCAACGGCACCCAGGATGAGGGATCTCCCATCCCCCACATGGTCGTACGACTCGTCGGGCCGGGGCGCAGCCCCGCTAGCGTCCTCGGTCGATGAGGACCCCCATGAAGTCCTTCACGGCGAGTGACCTCGACGGAAGGCTCTGGTCCGCGGTCATCATCTCCGCGACCGTCATCGGGTTCACGGTTCGCTTGGCGGGCCTAGCGATGAGCCCACTCACCTTCGACGAGACCTCGACGGGGACGTTCGCCAAGCTCCCGCTGACCGAGATTCCACTCGCCCTTCGCAGCCGCGATATCCATCCTCCGCTCGACTACCTCATACGCCACAGCCTCGCCTGGGCGGGAAACGACCTGCTCCTTCGCATCCCTTCAGCGTTGACAGGGGCAGCTTCGTTGCTGTTGGTGGTCTGGTGGATGCGCCAGCGTGGTTGGTTCGGCGCGTTCGTGATCGTCTTCATGGCTCTTTCGTCGATGGCAGTCCGCTACTCGGTGGAGGCTCGGATGTATGGGCTACTGATCCTGGCTGGAATCCTGGTCGCCGTCGCCGCAGATCGCTACCTGCGCATCGAGAGGTTCGACGCTCGGGTCGGTGCGGTGCTCATCACCGGGCTTCTCCTGGGCTTGTTCGCGCACGAATCTGGACTGTTGCTGGCGTTTGGAAGCCTGGCGCTTCCGGGGGTCAGGCGCGGCGGTGCTGCTTGGAGGTGGCGAACGGCAGTCCTGGCCGCGACCGCGGTCTGGGGGGTTGCGTGGGGTTCTGCCTTCATGGCCCAGGCAACCAACAACTCCCCCACATGGGTGCCCTACACATCAGTTGACACCGTCGCATGGTCCCTGAACGGCTTGATGCGCAACCTCGACACAGATGCCTCCTATGTCTTTGTCACCCTCCTCATTGCAGGTTGGATCTGCCTGGGATGGATCGACCGCCAGTTGAGCCGTGCGGTTGTGTGCATCTGCCTGATTCCGTTCGCGGCCGTGGCGGGGGTAGGGCTCGATCGGCGGGTCCTGATCCCCCGCACGCTGGCTTTCGGTATGTGGGCGGCGCCCGTCGGGCTCGCAGCACTGCTGGAGGCTCTTCGCCGGTGGCGGACACATGCTGGCCTCGTCGCGGTTCCGATGGTGCTGGTGGTGGCCATGTCCCTTCCGCTGAACATGACATATCAGGAGAGCTCGATTCCTTCCCGGAAGCACCTCGAGACGATCACCGGACCAGGCGACGGCGTGGTCATCTCCCCGGGATGGCTGTCCCCTTGGGCTGAATGGCCGCTCGACGCGCCCCACGACAGCGTGCCTCCTCCCGGACTCGAAGGCGTGCGCGACAACGGCTCTTTCCTCTTCGTCAGGCGTGGAGCCCCGTTCAACGGGCGCGTGTGGGTTCTGTCCGCTGACCCATACCCCGTTGCACTGCCGGGACTACACCCTTGTCCAGTTACCCGAGACGATTCTCACGACGCCGACTTCTCGGTGCGCTGCTTCGAGCAGGACCGCCAGGCCTGACCCTCTATCTTGGAGTGCATCTACCGTGCAGGTCCAATGGGCCACGGGCTCTGATCGGTCATGGACCTTGGATCAGGGGCCCGATGACAGAGCCGAAGCCGTCGTCGTTGAGGAGTCAGTGCTAGGTGGGGCCGAGGTCGTGGTGGTGGGTGCAGTCGTGCCGACTGAAGTCGACGTCGATGACGATCCAGGGGATGCGGTGGTCTGTGTAGTCGGCATAGCAAGCCTGGTCGATGTGGTCGTGGAAGGTGTCGGTGGGATCGGCAAGATCTGGGGTCTGGGTGGCTTG
>JAHFUU010000099.1:6240-7847 GCA_023264915.1 Microthrixaceae bacterium
GAACATGGTCAGCAAGGAACTCCGGATTGGCCTTGACAGTCTCGGCCCAAGGAGCGACGACGACTTGGGAGTAGCGCTTGGCAGCCTCGTACATCTCGTGGTTGACCTCAGGCTGCGCGGGTGACCACTCAACTTCGGTGACCAGAACGACTCGTTGAGCCTTGGCGGACAGGGCCATTATCTGGTCTATATAGCCGGCTGCCTTGCTGCCACCGCCGTAGTTGTGACCCAGGATGACAACCACGACCTGCCCGATGCTCGCCTGGTTCGTACGCATCGAAGCGATCCCCTCGGGAAAGGTCCGACCCACCCGCGCATCGATGCGCAAGTCCCAGCCTGCGGTGGTTCGAGGCAAGACGTTCTCCTGGCCGACCATCACCGAGTCACCCTCGGCAAAGATCGTTCCGTCCCCAGGACCGAGGGCAGGAGGCGGAACCACCACGGGTGATCCCTCCTTCGGGCCCGTCTTGTAGGGGGGACCTGACGGCTTGTCCGGCTCGGGCGGGCCCTTGAAGAACTCCGGCGGCTTGATCTCGGGCATCTCGGCGTGCCGACCCATGAGCAACAACCCCAGATCGTCAAGCTCGCCACGAGCAGTCGCGTCCGCTGGCTCGCCAGGTGCCGCACCGGACAGCGGCTGTGGCTCCTGAGCACCGGCCGTCGAGGCGAACCCGGCAGCCGCCAGCAGGACTACGACAGCGACCGACAACCACACCCGACCACAATTGGGATCGGGTCCGGCGAGCGCCGGCTGATCAGAGCGCACGACCGGCCATCCTAGGCGCTTGCGGATCGCGGAGCCGGCATCGCCTGACTCGACACCTCCCACCCGCGATCGACAACCTGTCCTGGCAAGCGCCGTCCGGCGGCGCGACCGCCAGGGAGCCCGAATCGACAATCTGTCATCGATGCCGCCTAAGCGTTCTGAATCTTGATCTCGATGTCGACACCAGCGGGGAGGTCGAGGCGCTGGAGTGAATCTGTGGTCTTCGGCGACCAATCCAGGATGTCGAGCAGGCGCTTGTGGATGCGCATCTCGAAGTGCTCTCTGCTGTCCTTGTCCTTGTGCGGAGAGCGAATCACCGTGTAACGGTGATTCTCTGTGGGGAGCGGAACTGGGCCCCGCACGGTGGCATTGGTGCGCAACACGGTCTCGACGATCTTCTTGGTGGACTGATCTATCAGCTCGTGGTCATAAGCCTTGAGCTTGATGCGGATTCGCTGCGGATCGGCCATCGGTGTCGCTTCCTTGTAGGTCGGACCCGGGAGGTCGGATCGCGTCAATGCCTTTTCAAGAACCATGCCCGGCAACCTCCCGGGCCGAAGGTCAACCGTAGGCGCCCGACAGCAGGCAACGCAACGCAGCCCGAACGATCAAGCCCCGCACCAGTGCCTGGGGGAATCGATGAGCAACCCGCCTCACGAACCGGTCACGGGGACAACAACCTGTCCCGACCGCGAGGTTCTCATGGGCGACGGGACCAGCTTGCCCGTCTGGGCAATGTTGGCTCCCCTACTTGATGATCTTGGTGACGCGGCCGGCGCCCACGGTGCGACCGCCCTCACGAATGGCGAACCGCAAACCCTCATCCATCGCGATCGGGTTG
>JAHFUU010000559.1 GCA_023264915.1 Microthrixaceae bacterium
CTGACGGGCATCTGTGCGGCTGCGGGGCTCACGGCTGCCTCGAAGCCGAAGCCTCAGGGCTCGCCATAGAGAAGATCACGGGCTTGCCTGCCCGAGAGGCCTCCCCTGCGACCATCGACCGGGCCGGAACGCTGGTGGGCCGCGCTGTGGCATCGGTTGCCTGCCTTCTCGACCTGCGCCTGGCGGTCGTGGCCGGCTCGGTTGCCCTGGGGTTCGGCCGCCCCTTCTTCGATGCAGCACAACGGGAGATCGATGCCCGCGCGCGGCTCGAGTTCGCCGTCGGCACCACCGTCTGCCCCGCTGGCCTGGGTGCGGACGGGCCGTTGATCGGCGCCGCCGCGGTCGGCTTCCGCGGCCAGGCCGGGTTTGCCGATACGTGATCCCTCCTGCCTGTGACCTACGCTGACCAGCGATGGATCCGACCTACAGCGAAGAGGCAGGAACCTTCCGCCAGAAGATCCAAGCCTTCCTGGCTGAGCACCTTCCTACGGATTGGAAAGGGATCGGCGCTCTGCCCGGCGAGGAGGCCGAGAGGTTCCGCGGAGAGTGGCGCAACACGTTGCGTGACAACAACATGCTCGCGCCGTCATGGCCCGTCGAGTACGGCGGCGGCGGTCTGACGCCCCTCGAGCAGGTGGTCATGTGGGAAGAGCTCTACAAGGCTGGCGTCCCCACCGGTGGGACCAACGACGTGTTCGGTATCCAGATGGTCGGCAACACGATCCTTCAGTGGGGCACCGACGAGCAGAAGGAGCATTTCCTTCCCCGCCTCATCAGCGGTGAGCAGGTGTGGTGCCAGGGCTACTCCGAACCCAACGCCGGCAGCGATCTGGCATCGCTCGGGTGCCGGGCTGCCCTCGATGGGGACGAGTGGGTCATCAGCGGCCAGAAGATCTGGACCTCTGCAGCGCAGCTCGCCAACCACATCTTCGTGCTGGCACGGACCGACCCCGACCTCCCCAAGCACAAGGGCATCTCGTTCCTTCTCGTCCCGATGGACCAGCCGGGCGTGGAGGTGAGGCCGATCAAGATGATGGGTGGTGAGTCGGACTTCAACGAGACCTTCTTCACCGATGCCCGCACACCGAAGGATCACGTCGTGGGCGGGGTGAACAACGGATGGGCCGTGGCCATGACACTGCTCTCTTATGAAAGGGGTGAGGCGGCCGCCACGTTCCCGGTGATGTTCAGAGCCGAGCTCGACCGCCTCTTCGAGCTGGCCCGCCGAACCGGGGCGTCCTCAGATGAGCTGGCACGCCAGCGGCTGGCATGGTGCTACAGCAAGGTCGAGATCATGCGGTACCTGGGGATGAGGACTCTCACGAAGTTCCTGGCCGGCGGGCACCCCGGCCCGGATGCTTCGATCTTCAAGCTCTACTGGAGCGAGTACCACAAGAGCGTCACCGAGCTTGCGGTGGACATCTTGGGTCCGGACGCGATGGCGCCGGCAGGTCGTTGGCCGTCGAACGCCTTCCAGACCGATGACGTCGGCGCACCTGCCACCAGCGCCGGTTCTTGGGTCGGGACCCTCTACAACGCTCGGGCGGGCACGATCTACGCGGGCACCTCCCAGGTGCAGCGCAGCATCCTGGGCGAGATGGTCCTCGGTCTCCCGAAGGAGCCCGGGTCACCCAAGGGCACCTGGCGCGAGCTCCAGGCATCGCAGCGAGCCCAGCAGCAGTGACTCGGCCCCGCGCCGCGAGCCGGGGTGCGCGCGTGGTCCACATGAGAACGGTTCTGGCCCTGACGGCGCACCCGACGCTCTGGGCAACAGCGGCCCGGCAGCTCGTGGTGCTCGCCCGCCCGCGCATGTCGCCGAGCCAGAGGATCTGCTGACCTACCTTCGGTGGTGCCGGTCCTGGCCCGAGGTGAACCACTGACCGCGTCCGGACTCGTCATGTGATCGGGATGGGATCGTCGACCGCTTCGCCACCCGCGAACCTGCTTCTCGCACCCGAGCCGCCTGGTTCGTCTCGGCACGAGCACTGTGACCTGCCCGGCAGATGACCAGCGCAATCCAACGCCTCGGAGCATTTGGACGCCACCCGGGGCATGTGGCCGACTACCCTGCTCCCGCTATGGGGAGATCCCTCGTGCTGAACGCGACGTACGAGCCCCTCGGCGTGGTGTCGAGTCGGAGGGCAGCCGTGCTCGTCATGGACCACAAGGCAGACCTCCTGCACTCGTGGGGCGAGCAGCTCCATTCGGCGCGCCTGGTTGTGGATGTGCCTAGCGTGATCCGGCTCCGGTACTTCGTTCGGGTTCCCTACCAGCGTCGTGCAGCACTGAGCCGGCGAGGCGTCTTCTTGCGCGACGGGGGTCGCTGCCAGTACTGCGGCCGCCGAGCCGAGAGCATCGACCACGTCGTGCCCCGCAGCCGCGGGGGCCAGCACGTGTGGGAGAACGTCGTAGCCGCCTGCCGCCGGTGCAACACGACCAAGCGCGACCGGATGCTCGAAGACACCAACATGCGCTTGGGTCAGCACCCCGAAGCACCCCGCCACCTGTCCTGGGTGCTGGTGGCACTCGGCAACGTGCCCGCCATCTGGCATCAGTACCTGGGTGTCGACAAGGCGCTGTCCGCCTGAGGCGGGC
>JAHFUU010000560.1 GCA_023264915.1 Microthrixaceae bacterium
GAGGATGGCTCGATCAGGGACGCCACAGCGTTCTCACTTGCCAACGACGTGATCGTCTCGCCGTCCGATGTGGTGAACACGCTTCGCAAAGGCATCGAGGATCGCTGCGCAGAGGGCGAGGTTGTCAAGTTCGCGATGGCGAACGATTCCACTGTCGAGTACGTCGAGGCGGAGATCAACGATGAGATGGTCCCTGTCGTTCCGCGGTTCACCGTCCTGGCGGCCTCTGGTGGGAATGCCGGCCTGCTGAACAAGCTGGCGTTGCGGCTCCGTGACTCCACCCGCCGCCGTGAGGCGGTCGAGATGTCAAAGGGCTGCCAGGCGGTGCGGCGGAGGTACGTGGTTTGCATCAGGGGGGACCTGCCGCTCTTGTCAGGACACTTCGGTGGGCTGGTCGTGACCGCTCACCCGACGGGCGATCCGCGTACCAACATCTGGCTGGTCAACCCAGCCATCGACGATCAGTCGACGATCCTGGGCCAGGACGATCTGCGTTTTGATCCGCCGGTGGATCCTGCGGTCGTCGCGCGCACGGTCAAGCAGATGTTTGCGATGAGCCCCGAGCTGAGGGGCCGTTCAGTGCGCCTCGAGTGGGCAGCGTATGTTCGCCGGAAGACCGAGCACCCGATGATGGCCGCGCCTGACACGACCAACGTGGGCCAGCCCGCTCCGGCCAAGATCGAGAACATGGGCCTCGATGGCTTCATGGCTCTCTGGCCCTCACACCTGAGCTACGCCATGATCGTCGGTGAACTAGCCGCAGAACGCATCCGCGAGGCGCTGGGGCCGAGAGGCGACTTCTCCGCTGGGATCAGGGTTGGGGACCTCCCGCGATCGGTCGCTGACCTCTCGGCGCGATGGCAGGGTCCCGAGCTGGCGTGGTCAGACTGGGAGACGTTCGCGGGCACCCATGACCTGGAGCCTCGCTGAGGATCCCGCAACAGTCCTTCGGGTGTGGGCTCAGGGGATAGTTGCCGCGGCGTCTGCGCCCCCGACGCATGGCCTCCGGCCATGCCCCCATCGCCGTCGGGCTCCCTGGCGGTCGCGCCGCCGGGTTCGCTCGGGGCCGCGCCTAAGAGCCAAGCGACCGCAGCTGGTTCACCACTGCCGGCAGCACGTCGAGAAGCTGCTCGACGTCGACCTCAGCGGTGTTCCACCCGACTGAGACTCGAAGCGAACGGTGCGCGTCCACCCCCATCGCCTCGAGAACGGGGGAGGGTTGCAGCTCCTCTGAGGAGCAGGCACTTCCCGAATGGCAGGCGATGCCCCGCTGGTCAAGCGCCAGCAGCACCGCCTGAGGCTCGATGCCCTCGATGCCCAGGCACGCGATGTGCGGGAGACGATGCTGGCGATCGCCATGGACGTGGATGCCCGCCATGGGTTCTACGCCCTCCATCAAGACCCCGGTCAGAGCTCTCTGCTTGTCCTGCTCCGCGACCAGCCTGGCACCCTGAAGGCTTCGGCAGACCGCTCCGAGACCGATGATCCCGGTCACGTTCTCGAAACCCGCCCGCCGCGCCCTCTCGCGGTCGTCTCCGACGAGCAGGGGATCGAGCCTCAGCCCTCTTCGCACCAGCAGCACACCCACGCCGGTGGGACCGCCGAACTTGTGGGAGCTGAACGACATGAGGTCAGCCCCCGAAGATGCGAAGTCGACCTTCGTATGCCCGACCGCCTGCGATGCATCGACATGCAACAGCACGTCGTGCGTGCGGCATGCGGCGGCGACCTCGGGCAGGGGCTGTTCGGTCCCGACCTCGTGGTTGCCCCACTGCAGGTTCACGAGCGCGGTGTCGGGGCGGATCGCTGCTAGCAGCGTCTCGGCTTCAACTCGGCCGTCACGGTTGCAGCCCACGATGGTCACCTCGTGGGACCCCCGATCTGCCAGGCGCTGAGCTCCGAGTCGCACCGAGGAGTGCTCGACGGCAGGAACCACCATGTGGTGTCCCCGTCCCGCGGCGCCCTCGATGGCCGCCATGATCGATTCGGTGGCGCAGCTGGTGAAGACTACCTCGCGGGTCCGGGCCCCGACCAGAGCGGCCACGCCCGAGCGAGCTTCCTCGAGTGCGTGCCGAGCTTGCATGCCTTCGGCATGGATGCGCCCAGGGTCACCAGATGACAGCTTCTGCCATTCGTACATCGCCTCGATGGCTTCAGGGCGAGTCGGCGCTGTGGAGGCGTGGTCGAGGTAGTGCCGAGGCATCGGCCGGCAAGCCTCGCACCACGATGGGATCCTGACAAACCAGGATCCTCGAGCGGTGACGGACAGCCGACAGGCGGGCGGACGGATGGATGGCCGGACCCGCACACGGACGGCCGGACGGCGAACCGGCGCAGGGCGGCCCGACACCGAACCGACCCACGGAAGCGCCGATGGCCGAAGCGGAACCCAGACACCTGGACGGCCAGTTCGGTTGATCCGTACGCGCGGTCGGCCCGGCGGTCACCGGCGGGTGCCTACACTCATGGGTCCGCGGTCTCGGCTCGGTCACCTAGGCCCCGAGGAGCGTCACCTCAGATGAGCAAGGCCAGGGACTCTGGACGCGTATGGGATCGGGCGAAGCCCTACTGGCCTTTGGTGCTCATCGCTCTGG
>JAHFUU010000561.1:0-431 GCA_023264915.1 Microthrixaceae bacterium
AAGACACCAGCCAGGTAGGTGCCTGGGTAGTGGATGCCGTCAGCGGCATTCTCGGGCAGGGCACCGCGCGTCGCGAGGTATCCGTTTCCCAATGTGCACAGGGTCTCTGCCAGGCCAACTCGTTCAGGGTCATAGCCCTCGTAGGTCCAGAGCCATTCCTCGGTCAACCTCGTCCTCCCACTGGCACCTGTTGGATCTCGCCGACAACACATGGACTCTACTGATCGACTGCGTCGCGTTCTCGTGCGCGCCGGTGTTGATCCCGCTGCCTGGTCGGCCCCGGGGTCCCAAGCGGATGTCATCGTGAGGGGCCTGGCATCTACTCTCTGGTGAATGACCGGCCGGCGGTACTTCCTGCGCACCTATGGATGCCAGATGAACGAGCACGACTCGGAGCGCATCGCCGGGATGCTGGATTCGGAAGGCATGGA